>JACRCG010000320.1 GCA_016219145.1 Deltaproteobacteria bacterium
CCCGCCTTCGCCCATATGCGCTAACTTATCTTGTTACTCCCCCTTCAAGGGGGAGGTTAGGTGGGGGATGGGGAAAAATAATTCAACCAATAGACAAAAAGGAGATCAGGACATGACAATCGAAGATATCACAACAGTAGGAGTATGCGGAGCGGGCAGCATGGGAGCCGGTATTGCTCAAGTTGCCGCACAGGCAGGGTTTCAGGTCAAAGTGGTTGACGTCAGTGAGGCGGTCTGGGCCCGGGCTGAAAAAACCATTGCCACCAGTCTTTCACGGATGGTTAAGAAAGAGGTCTACACCGAAGAGCAGGCAAAAGAGATTCAGGGTCGGATCAGTTTTTCAACCGACGTTGCCACTCTGGCCGACGCGCCCCTGATCATTGAAGCGGTCTTTGAAGACATCAATGTCAAAAAAGAGTTGTTCAACAAGCTGGATGCTGTTTGCGGAGCCGACACCATCTACGCCACCAACACCTCCTCGATCTCGATCACCGAAATGGGCGCACTGGTTAAAAATCCGGCCAACTTTGTCGGCATGCATTTTTTCAATCCGGTCCCGATGATGAAACTGGTCGAAATTATCCCGGCCCTGCAGACCGTAGCGGCTACCACCGAACTGGCCTTGGCCTTTGCCAGGAAGATCGGTAAAACCACCATCACCTGCAAGGACACCCCAGGCTTTGTCGTCAACAGGCTGTTTGTCCCTTACATCCTGGATGCCGTTCGCCTGCTTGAAGAGGGGGTTGCCTCGGCTGAAGATATCGACACCGCCATGAAACTTGGTTGCGGCATGCCGATGGGGCCGCTGGAGTTCCAGGATTTTGCCGGCGCCGATATCGGCTACCATGTCGGGAATATTTTCTATGAATACATGAAAGAACCTCGTTTTGCTCCCCCAGGGCTGCTGCGCCAGATGATAAAGGCCGGTTATCTTGGCCGCAAGACCGGTAAGGGCTTTTACGACTATTCGGATAAATAATTCAGACACTTAACCCCATCCCCCTCCTGACCTCCCCCTTGAAAGGGGAGGAACTAAAATCCCCTCCCTTTCAGGGGGAGGGTTAGGGTGGGGGTGGGGTGAATACAGGTGAACACATGACCAACTGGCAAGACACATATAAATCCCGAATAACCACACCTGAGGAGGCCGTCAAGGCGGTCAAGTCCGGAGACAGGATGTTCCTGACCGGCAATGCCTCGGTGCCGTTGCAATTGCTGGCTGCGCTGGTGAAGCGTGCGCCGGAGCTGAAAAACGTCGAGATCTGTCACCCGCTGGCCATTTGTCCCTCGGATTATGTAGCTCCCGAAATGGAAGGGCATCTGCGCATCAATTCGATGTTTATCAGCGCCAACGTCCGCAAGGCGGTAAACGAGGGGCGCGCCGATTTTACGCCGGTCATGCTGTCCGAGTTTCCGCTGCTCTTTAAAAACGGTCATTTGCCGCTTGATGTGGCCTTCATACATGTTTCGCCGCCCGACCAGCATGGCTTTTGCTCAATGGGGGCAGAATCCGGCCTGACCATCTCTGCGGCGGAAGTCGCAAAAACAGTTGTTGCCCAGGTCAACGAGCAGATGCCGCGCACCCTGGGTGACACCCTGATGCACATAGACCGCATGCATCATATTGTTGAGCTGGATTGCCCTTTGACTGAAATGGCTATGGGGGAAGATACAGACCAGGATGTAGTGGAAAGAATTGCAGCCCATATCGCCGGGCTGATCCCGGACGGCGCCACCATGCAGTTGGGGATCGGAGCCATTCCAAATGCTGTGCTGAAGTATCTGATGGGCAAGAAGGATCTGGGTATCCACTCAGAACTGATATCCGACGGGGTGATTGATCTGGTGGAGGCGGGCGTGCTGACAAATTCTCGCAAGAGCATTCATCAGGGCAAGATTATTGCCGGGTTTCTGCTGGGCACCAAACGGCTGTATAACTGGGTTGACAACAATCCTCTGGTAGAACTTCATCGCACCGAGTACGTCAACGACCCGTTTGTGGTCGCCCAGAACGACCGTATGGTTGCAATCAATTCGGCTCTCGAAATTGATCTGACCGGCCAGGTCTGCGCGGATAGTATTGGCCCGAAGATGTATTCGGCCGTGGGCGGACAGTTGGACTTCATTTACGGCGCATCCCGCTCCAAGGGAGGTGTGCCGATTATCGCCATGCCCAGCACGTCAGAGTTGCGGGACGGCACGGTTATCAGTAAGATTGTGCCGATGCTGAAGCAGGGCGCCGGTGTGGTGACCAGTCGTAACCATGTTCATTATGTGGTGACCGAGTTTGGTGTGGCCGAGTTGTACGGCAAGAGTGTTCGCCAGCGCACACAGGCGCTGATAAACGTGGCTGATCCGCGCTTCCGGGATGAAATCACTGCGAAAGCCAGGGAACTGAATTATATTTAACCTGAAAAAGCAGTTAACTCTCACAAAGGCACAAAGAACACAAAGGAATCAAAAGCTTATTTGGGTATAAGCACTCACCAGTAGGGGGCTATTCTCAGCTTTGATAATCTTCTGATTTTCTTTGTGAACTTTGTGAGCTTTGTGTGAAAACAGCCGTTTTAAGTTTAAACAAAATATGGGGGTGCGACCATGATCTGGAACAAGGTAGAAACGTGCAGCCGCAGTGAAATGCAGGGCATTCAGCTGAGCAGGCTTCAGAAAACAGTCAGCTATGTTTATGAAAAAAACCCTGTCTACAAAAAACGGCTTGATGAGCGGGGCGTGAAGCCGGCACATATCAAGTCGCTGGATGATATCAAGCTGTTGCCCTTTACCACAAAGGATGATCTGCGGGATAATTATCCATTCAATCTTTTTACCGCATCTCAGGAGGATGTCGTGGAATATCACGCCACCTCCGGCACTACCGGTAAGCCGATCGTGGTCGGCTACACCAGAAATGACATTGAAACCTGGTCCGAAGTCATGGCCCGTGCCTTGACCGGTTCCGGCATCGGCAAGAATGATGTCCTGCAGAACATTTACGGCTATGGCCTCTTTACCGGCGGTATCGGGGCACACTACGGAGGTATCCGCATCGGAGCCTCGGTGATTCCCATCTCCGGCGGCAACACCCAGAAGCAGATCATGCTGATGCAGGATTTTGGAACCACCGCCCTGACGGTCACCCCCTCCTTCCTGATGCATGTCTACGAGGTCGGGGTGGAAATGGGGATTGATTTCAGGAAGCTCAAATTGAAAACTGCCGTTCTGGGGGCCGAGTTCTGGACCGAGTCGATGCGTGAAAAAATCCAGGAGGGATTCGGATTGAAGGCCTGCGATATCTACGGCCTCTCTGAAATCATCGGTCCTGGCGTGGCCTGCGAGTGCCACGAAGCCCGTAATGGCCTGCATATCAACGAAGATTACTTCTATCCTTAAATAATCGACTCTGCCACCGGTGAGGTGCTTCCGCACGGCGCGGAAGGTGAGCTGGTCTTTACCAACATAGCCAATGAGGGACAGCCGCTCTTGCGTTACCGTACCAGGGACATAACCAGTCTGAACCCGGAACCATGTGTCTGCGGCCGTACCCTGATCAGGATGAAAAAACTGACCGGACGCACCGACGATCTGCTGATCATCAGAGGGGTTAACTTCTTCCCCTCCCAGATCGAGTCGATCATTCTCAAGCGCGAGGGTGTGGCGCCGCATTATCTGGTTGTTGTTGACCGGCAGGGTTCCATGGACGAGGTTGAAGTCAGGATTGAAGTTACGGAAGATTTCATGGCCAAGGCGGCTGCTGATGTGCTCAAGGGGGTTGAGCATGATATCGTCAGCGATGTCATGGCAGCCAGAGAGAAGACAAAGAATCTTGTTCGGGATATCAAGGATATCGTAGGTATCACCGTCAAGGTAACTCTGGTCCCGCCCGGCACGATCCCGCGCAGCGAAGGCAAAGCCAAGCGGATTATTGACAAGAGGCCGAAATAAAATGATTAATTGAAACACGGAGCAACGGAGCAACGGAGAAAGTCAAAAAAATCAGGTTTGCCTCCCTTTCTGAATTATGAGGTTTTCTCCGTTGCTCCGTTACTCCGTGTTATTTTGATGGCTGTTTCAGGTTCACTTTGTGTAGCTTTTGATTATTTGGCACCAAGAAAGGATATGCGTAAATGAAAAAAATTATTTCCGGAAATGAGGCGATCGCCTTGAGTTTTGGTGATTCGGGTGGCGTCTTTGCCTCCGGTTACCCAGGAACACCAAGCACTGAAACACTGGAAGAGGTGGCCCGTCTGGGCGAGGTCTACTGCGAGTGGGCCCCCAATGAAAAAGTCGCCCTGGAATCCGCCATCGGCGCTTCGATAGCCGGAGGAAGAACCCTGGCAACAATGAAGCATGTCGGTGTCAACGTGGCTGCCGATGCTCTCCTGACCCTCAATCATACCGGAGTAAACGCCGGTCTGATCCTGATGGTGGCCGATGATCCCGGCATGCACTCCTCGCAGAACGAGCAGGACAGCCGTAACTATGCCAAGTTTGCCAAGATTCCGATGCTTGATCCTTCAAATTCCCAGGAAGCCTACGATTTTGTCAGGGACAGCTTTGAAATCTCCGAACAGTTTGATACGCCGGTCATGTTGCGCACCACCACCCGCATCTCGCATGCCAAGGGTGTTGTCGAACAGAAGGAGAAGATTGCACAGAAAATCGGCCCCTGGGTCAAGGATGTGCCGAAATACGTCATGCTCCCCAACTACGGCAAGATCAAGCATGTCGAGATCGAGGCCAGACTGCTCAAACTTGCGGAGTTTGCCGAAACCACCCCCTTGAACCGGATCGAGATGGGTGATACGTCGCTCGGAATCATAACTTCGGGCGTTGCTTATCAGCATGTCAAGGAGGCCTATCCGAACGCTTCCATCCTCAAACTGGGGCTGGTGCATCCGCTTCCGGAGAGAAAAATTCGCGAATTTGCCGCTCAGGTCGGCCGTTTGATGATCGTGGAGGAACTGGATGCGATCTTCGAAGAGCAGATCCGCGCCAAGGGCATCCGGGTTGATATCGGAAAAGACAAAATCTCCTTCTGTGGTGAGGTTAACGCCGATATCATCAGAGCAGCCGCCGGTGATGCAGTTTCGGAGTCAGCGCCCCCGGTTGCCGCACTTCCGCAGCGTCCCCCTATCTTCTGCCCCGGCTGCGCTCATCGAGGACTCTTCTCCATTTTAAGCAAGCTCAAGGTGTTCGTATCCGGCGACATCGGCTGCTACACACTGGGTGCCCTGCCGCCGATGAGCGCCATGCATTCGACCATCTGCATGGGAGCCAGCATCAGCGCTGCGCACGGCATGGCCAAAGTCAACGAGATTGCCGGCAGAACCGAGAAGCCGGTGGCGGTCATCGGAGATTCAACCTTCTTCCATTCCGGGATAACCGGTCTGTTGAGCATGGCTTACAACAAGGGTAATGCCCTGGTTATCATCATGGACAATCGTACCACCGGCATGACCGGCGGGCAGGAGAACCCCGGTTCCGGACGTGTTCTGCAGGGGCAGCCGGCCCAGCAGGTCGATATCATGGCTCTGGTGAAGGTGCTTGGCATTGAAAATGTGGTCGAGCTTAACGCGTACAATCTGGCAGAAACCGAGGCGGCTATCAGGAAAGGTCTCGAAACGCCCGGAACATACGTTCTGATTGATAAAAACCCCTGTATACTCCGTTACCGGATCAAACAGCCGGTAGTCACGGTCGATCCTGAGAAATGCACCGGTTGCCGCGCCTGTCTGAAAGCCGCCTGCGTTGCCTTGGGACTGGGGACGGCTGCTGCCGGGCAAAAGCAGAAGGTTCAGGTTGATCACAATGTCTGCAACGGCTGTGGTGTTTGCGTGCAGCTCTGCAAATTTGACGCAATGTCCGCAGTAAATGGGGGGAACTAATGGAAATATTTAATATTGTAATTGCCGGTGTAGGCGGGCAAGGGGTGCTTCTGGCTTCCAAGGTGCTGTCTGAAAGCGCTCTGGCCAGCGGAATGGATGTAAAGCAGAATGAAGTCCACGGCATGGCCCAACGGGGTGGGAGTGTCATCTCCTTTGTCAGGATAGGTGATGAAGTTTTTTCACCGGTTGTCATTCCCGGCACGGCTGATATCCTGATTTCGTTTGAACCGCTTGAGGCACTCCGCTACGCGCACTATCTCAAGCCGGGCGGCATGCTGGTCTACAACAAAGTCACCATCAATCCCAGTACGGTTGCATCCGGCCTGTCAGTATATCCAGCCGATGTTGAGGAACAGATCGCCGGGGTGTGCCCTGAGGCGCATGGGATTGACGCTCTTTCCATCGCCAGAACAGCCGGTAATGACAAGGCGGTCAACATGGTCATGGTAGGGGCCGTCATGAAAAAATTGCCGATCAATGCCGAGGTTGTCGAAGGGGTGGTCAGGGCGGTTTCGAAGGACAAAGGTGTTGATGTCAACCTGCGGGCGCTCAAGGGTGGGGCTGAGGCTTGATTTTCAAGTGATGCTGGGTTGTTGAAGGAGTGACATTGATGCTGCCTTTCCGGGCGGCATCAGTCTTTTTGGAAAAATGCCTGCTGTAACAGGTGGAAAAAGAGGATACATATCATGAAAATCTGCATCTACGGAGCCGGGGCGGTCGGGGGATTCATCGGGACAAAGCTTGCCCACGCAGGCTGTGAAGTCAGCGCAATCGCCCGTGGGGCAACCTTGAGTGCACTGAAAGAACATGGTCTCCGGTTGCAGAGTGGTGGTGTTACCATTGCCGAAAAGGTTGGCGCAACCGATAATCCTGCTGAACTTGGTGTGCAGGATCTGGTGATTGTCGCAGTGAAAGCGACAGCGCTTGCGGAGGTCGCTAAAAATATCTCCCCGTTGATCGGCCCGGACACGATGGTTCTGACAGCCATGAACGGGATCAGCTGGTGGTTTTTTGACGGTTTTGGCGGAAAATATGCCGGAACCAGCCTCGCTTCCGCCGATCAGGACGGTTCTATCGCTGCGGCGATCCCGACCGGCAATGTGGTGGGATGTGTTGTGCACGGCAGCTTTTCAATGAATGAGCCCGGTTTTGCCCGTCACGGTTTCGGCAAGCGCCTGATTATCGGTGAGCCGGACGGGAGTGATTCCGAGCGGCTGCAGCGACTGGCGGAGCTGCTGCGCAGTGCGGATATGGACATTGATGTCTCCCGCAGTATACAGACCGACATCTGGTTCAAATTATGGGGCAACATGACCATGAACCCGATTTCAGCCATTACCGGTGCTACCTGTGACCAAATGCTGGACGATCCGCTGGTATATCGTTTCTGTCTGGATGTCATGGCGGAGGCGGCCAGGATCGGGGCAAAAATCGGCTGTCCGATCAGTCAGAGCGGTGAGGAGAGAACGGCTCTGACACGCCAGCTGGGGGCATTCAAAACCTCAATGTTGCAGGATGTTGAAGCGGGCAGGGCTGTGGAGCTTGATGCGCTGGTAAGCACCGTGCGCGAGATCGGCCAGATGGTTGGAGAAGTTACTCCCAATATTGATGCCCTGCTGGGGCTGGCCCGTCTGAATGCTCAGGTAAAGGGGCTGTATCCCCGGTAGGCCTTTCATAGCTGCTTCCGTTTCATTCTTGATTTGAAATCGGTATCTTGGCGCCTGTTTGCATTAATAATAAGGAAAAAAACGGAGGATCGCATGAAACTCAAACAGTTATCCATTTTTCTCGAAAATGCCCCCGGTCGCCTCTGCGAGGTTACGCAGGCCTTGGGCGATGCCGGTATTAATCTGCGGGCGCACTGCATTTCGGATACCTCGCATGATTTCGGCGTGCTGCGCATACTGGTCTCAGATCTGGCCAAGGCCCGTGGTGTCATCATGGACAAGTTTTTCCCGGCCCGGGTGGATGATGTCATCGCCGCCGAGATTGAAGATACTCCCGGCAGTCTGTCCAGAATACTCAGGCTGTTCCTGGGAACCAAGGTGAATGTCGAATACATGTATGCCGTGGCGGGCGCCACACAAGGCAAGGCGGTGATGGTCTTCCGTTTCAGCGATAATGATCAGGCCATTGAGATCATGCTGAGAAACGGGGTGCGTCTGCTTGATGCTGCTGCCTTTGGTATTCTGGAAACGCAGTCCTAGAAAGGGCCCGCAATGAAAAAAAACAGTTATAAACCGAAAAAGTTCGCTGTTATCGGCGCCGGTCCGGTTGGCGGAGTCGTGGCGGCTTTTCTGTCAAAGGGGGGCTATGAGGTCACGCTCTGCGACGTTGTTCCGGCTCTGCTTGAGCCGGCTCTGAATCCCGGCATCGTTTTAGAGGGGAGTGATAACTTCCAGGCCAGGGTTTCCAGTATCACGACCAGGGTTGATGAACTGGCCAAGGATCCGCCGGATGTAATTATTGTCACCGTCAAGGCCACCGCCCTGCCGCTGATCGCCTCCGCCCTGGAGGGTATCGCCGGAGAGGGACGTTACGTCGTCAGCTGGCAAAACGGGATTGACACCGAGCGGGTACTCTCAAAAACACTGGGAGCCAAATCGGTCATGCGGGCGGTTGTCAACTACGGCTGCACGCTGCTTAAGCCCGGTCAGATCCAGATGGCCTTCCATCAACGCCCGCACTACCTGCAGGAGCTTGATCCGCAATCCCGCGATGCCGCCATCGGAATCTGCAACGTGCTGACCGAATGCGGTCTTGACACCCATCACACCGATCAGATTCGTAATATGGTCTGGAGCAAGGCGGTTAATAACTCCAGCATGAACCCGATCTGTGCCGTAACCGGCAAGACCATGTTCGATGTCATCAACGATCCGATCCTCTTCAATCTGGTTGATTCACTGCTCAAAGAGGGTGTTGCCGTGGCGCGCGCCAACGAATTCATCCTGGGGCCGGATTTTTACCCTGACACCATCAGTTACATCCGCAACGCCGGGCATCACAAACCCTCCATGTTACAGGATATTGAAGCGGGACGTCGCACGGAAATTGACTTTATCAATGGCAAGATTATCGAATACGGCCTCCGGGTCGGCATGGCCACACCGTTCAACACGACCCTGCGCAGCCTGGTGAAGGCGCTGGAAACGTAAAAAGAATATAGATTTTGAGAAGGAGACCGCCATGAAACTGAAACAGCTATCCGTTTTTCTGGAAAATTCACCCGGCCGCCTGTACGAGGCCACCCAGGCGCTTGGCGCCGCCGGTATCAACCTGCGATCGCTCTCGATCTGCGATACCTTTGAATTCGGTGTGCTGCGGATTCTGGTTTCGGATGTGGCACTGGCACGGCGGGTGATTATGGAGAAACAGCTTCCGGCCCGTGTGGATGATGTTGTCGCGGTAGAGATCGCCGATGTTCCCGGCAGTCTGGCCAAGGTGCTGTACCTTTTCAAGGAGTCACAGGTTAACATCGAATACATGTACGCCCTGGCCGGAACCGGCGGTTCGTCCGACAAGGCTGTGATGGTATTCCGTTTCAGCGACAACGATCGTGCCATCGAGATTCTACAGGCGAACAGCATCAAAATTCTTGACTCCAGGGATTTCGGAATTGTTGATACTGTCAAGTAAACGGGACCGGGAAGGAGCCTGAGATGAAGGAAGAGAGTAGTTATAAGCCTAAAAAATTTGCGGTGATCGGAGCCGGACCGGTAGGGGGCATCGTCGCCGCATTCTTGTCCAGGGGCGGCTATGATGTCACCCTGTGTGATGTTATCCCGGCGCTGCTGGAGCCGGCCCTTGATCCCGGCATAATCATCGAAGGAACCGACACCCTTCAGGCCAGGGTAGCAAGGATAACCACCCATGTTGATGATCTGCTGGCTGATCCGCCTGATGTAATCATCCTGACGGTCAAGGCCACCGCGCTGCCGCTGATTGCCTCCACTCTGGAGGGGTTTGTCGGCGAGGGGCGCTATGTCGTCAGCTGGCAGAACGGCATAGATACCGAGCTGGTGCTGGCGCAGCATCTGGGTAACAGATCCGTCATGCGGGCGGTTGTCAATTTCGGCTGTGTCCCGCTGGCCCCGGCCCACTTCCGGATCGCCTTCCATCACCGTCCCCACTACCTGCAGGAGCTTGATCCTGACTCCAGAGAAGCCGCCATCGGCATCTGTAACGTGTTGACAGAATGCGGCCTGGATACCAGGCATACCGATCAGATTACCAACATGGTCTGGCGCAAGACGCTCATGAATGCCAGTATGAATCCGCTCTGCGCCGTGACCGGACGGACGATGGTCGAGCTGATACTTGATCCGATCCTCTACAATCTGGTGGATGCCCTGATCAAGGAGGGGGTGGCAGTGGCCAGGGCCAATGAGGTCGCGCTTGGATATGATTTCTACCCATACTGCATCAACTACATCAAAGGCGCCGGCAACCACAAGCCATCCATGTTGCAGGATATCGAGGCCGGTCGGAGAACCGAGATCGACTACATCAACGGCAAAGTTGTTGAATACGGCCAGCAGGCCGGTGTACCGACCCCCTACAACAACATGATCCGCGGTCTGGTCAAGGCGTTGGAGCCCAGGTAAAGCATAGCGATCACACGTGTGGGGGAGTCTATGCAGCTTCAGGAAATAATGCTTGCGACCGATGTAAAGATGCGACCGCATGACACCATCCGCACGGCGGTGGAGTTGCTGAAAAGCTCCCGGCTCAACGGAATTCCGGTGGTAGACGATGCCGGGCAGTTGATCGGCTATTTTTCGCGCTCCAATCTGTTTGATTGCCTGCTGAACAACCTGACTCTCGATACGGCGATTTCCGAATATTATATCCGCAAAGTAATCCATTTCCGTGAAGACAAAGTGTTCCATGATCTGGCGGAGCTATCCAACTGGGTGCGCACTTCCCCGGTCGGCCAGACGCTGGTGGTCAATCTGGCCAACGAGCCGATCGGCATGGCTACCCAGGCTGCCGCGCTGATCGAAGTCCTTGATCAGACCGAGTATCTATACAAGGAGCTATTCAGCGTCATCGAGAATGTGCCGGCCGGCATCGTGGTTACAGACGGCTCTGGAGAGGTTGTTCTGGCCAATCAGTACGCCAAGAATATTCTGGAAGATGTCCAGGTCGGAAAATATATCGGCTCTTGCCTTGATGACCTGCTTAATGATTTTGCGCCGGTCACCAGAGGCGACTGGATGCTGCCGCGCAAAATAGAGCACAAATCCCTCAAGCTCATAGCTACCGCTGTTCCGGTCTATCACAACACGAAAATCAACGGGGTCATCTTTGTGGTTCAGGATCTGACCGACGTTGAGGGGATCGCCCATGAACTCGAAATTGTAAAAGAGCTTAAAATGACTCTGGAGACAGTTCTTGAGGTTGCTTACGAGGGGGTGGCGGTACTGGATGAACTTGGCCAGATTACCCTGGCAAATGCCAGCTTCTGCAAGAAGATGGGCGAGGTAAAGGAAAGTATCATCGGTAAACATATTACCGCTTTCATTCCGATGACTGACAACCAGCTGCCTCTGAAGGTGCTGGAAATCAACGCCAAACTGTGTGTGGTCTCCTCTTTGCCGATTATAAAGGAAGGGACGAGCAGGGGATTCGTAGTTAAAATATATGAGGATCTTGATCAGCTGACCGATGTAATGCGTCAGTTAAGCCGGATGGATATGCAGCTGAGCTATTACAAGGACGAGTTGTATAAGGTTAACGGCACCAGTTATAATATTTCAAGCATCGTCTGTCATGATGAACGGATCGCACGGTTGAAATCCCAGGCTCTCCAGGTGGCGAGGAGCAATTCGACCGTGCTGATCAGCGGTGAGAGCGGCACTGGCAAAGAGCTGTTCGCCCACTCCATTCATAACGCTTCCAGCCGGAAAAAGGAGCCCTTCATAAAAGTCAACTGCTCGGCCATTCCGGCCGAACTGGCCGAGGCGGAACTGTTCGGCTATGAGGAGGGCGCCTTTACCGGCGCGCGCAGACAGGGCAAACCGGGCAAGTTTGAGCTGGCCGATGGCGGCACGATCTTTCTGGATGAAATTGGTGATATGCCGCTGATATTGCAAAGCAAGTTGCTGAGAGTGATTCAGGAAAAGGAGATCGAGAAAGTAGGCGGCCTCAAGAGTCGCAAGGTTGACGTGCGGATAATTTCCGCAACAAACAGGGATTTGAAGCGGTTGGCATCCGAGGGGAAATTCAGGGAAGATCTGTATTTCAGAATCAACGTCGTCGAGCTGACTATACCACCTCTGCGGGAGCGCAGGCTTGATATTCCGGTACTGGTCGATTCATTCATCAAAAAGTACAATAAAGCCTTTGCCGTGCGGGTTGAAGGTATCACCGCCGCAGCGCTGGAGTGTCTGGTCCGCTATGATTGGCCCGGTAATATCAGGGAGCTCGAGAACGTAATTGAGCGCATGCTGAATTATGTTGACAGCGGTACGCTGGATGTCAAGGATCTGCCCGAAAACATCAGGCGGCCGGACAAGGCGGTCGCAAGAACGAGCCAAAGTCTGGCGGAGCTGGAACAGGACGCCATTCAGGCAGCCCTGTCAGAAACCGGTGGCAACAAGTCCAGAGCTGCCAGGCTATTGGGCATCAGCCGTTCCAAGCTGTATGAAAAGCTGGCGCTGCATCAGTAATTCTTTCGACCTGCCCTGCCATTTTTTAAACCTGTCCTGAAAGCACACAGTTGTATGTTTTCAGGACAGGTTTTTTTGTGTACTGACGGCAGTTGCAGTACCAGGAACGGATGAAGCTACACAACCTTGATTGTAATATGCTTGTTTTACTGATAGTTATGGGCCAGGCCAGGAAAAGGCAGCAGTTTGGCGCTGAAATTGCGTATGGTTAACGAACCCCGGATTCAGAATAGGCATGGGAGGGCAGTAAAAGATGACCTTTGACGACAATACTCCTTTGAAGATCCCGGCAGAGCTACAAAACTTGCTGGAAGAGAGGGGCATCCGGGAGGATGATATCCGCCAGGTGCTCTGTGTTACCGAAAACGCCCGCCAGTTTCACACGCACATGGCTACAGGGCATCGTCTGGCATATTTTGCTCCTTCCCGGGTGACCTACTGGGTTGAGTATGCCCCTGAAGAGGACGGCTACAGGATTATTCGCGCCTATTCGCATCGCATGCGGCTGCTGCATGGCTATAATATGGCTTCGAAAAAGCCGCCGACTGATACAGGCTGGCTCTGCTCGGCCTGCGAGCTGCCACTGGTTACGGCGACTGTGAAGCTGGCTTATCTGGACGAGACCTTTGCGGTTGACCTGCCGGCCTGTCCCGCCTGCCAGCGTGTATTGGTGAGTGAAGAGCAGGCCGTTAGCAAGATGGCCATGGCCGAGCGCATGCTTGAAGATAAATAAACCAAACGACAACGGAAATCAGCCGATGAACGTATGGACACCTGAAAAATGCAGCAAACTGAGGGAAGTTTCCGGTGATCTGCTGAGACCGGGGGGGCTGGCGCTTACCGGGTATCTGTTTGACCTCGCCGATTTTCGAGCCGGCAGCCGGATTCTGGATGCAGGTTGCGGTACCGGAGCCACCTTGCGCTACATTGCCGATACCCGGCGTCTGCAAACGGTTGGCGTGGACAGTTCCATGCAGATGCTGACAGAGGCTCGCAGCAGCTTGTCGGAACCTGCTCTGGTGTGTGCTTCCATCGAAGGAATGCCTTTTGGGGCAGCCGGTTTTGACGGCATTATCTGCGAATGCGTACTATCCCAGACAGACGCCAGCAGAACCCTGGCCGAGTTTCAGCGGCTGCTGCGCGTAAATGGGCTGCTGCTTCTGTCGGATCTGTATCTGATGACGACCGGCGCTGCTGCCGGGACAAGCGGGGAGACCGGCTGCTTGCCGGCCAGCAGGGAACAGCTGGAGACGCTGCTGGAAGATGCCGGTTTCAGGGTTGAGCACTGGGAGGATCGCAGCGCTGATCTGCGGCGTCTGGCGGTCCAGTTAATCCTGTCGCCAGAACGGCAGGACGATGACGGCCTGCTGCATGCCGAAGAGATAGGTATTCACAGCCGGGACATCGGTTACTGCCTCCTGACGGCCAGGAAAATGTCATGATACACGCTGACGAAAAACATATGATTCAGCTGGACGGTCCCTATCTTGACATTCTGGCTCTACGGCACGAAGGCTTATGCTGCAGCCAGATTGTGGTCAAGCTTGCCTTGCGGGATCTTGGCCGGGACAACCCGGATATGGTCAGGGCGATGGCGGCGCTCTGTTTCGGCGGTTATACCGGCGGTGTCTGCGGGATATTGACCGGTGCAGCCTGCGCATTGTCGCTGTGTCTGGAGAGCG
>JACRCG010000318.1 GCA_016219145.1 Deltaproteobacteria bacterium
AAGAAGCGATTACATGCCACTGGATATCACAACATTGTCGCTGATACCCGATTACGACCACAACCGCAAGATTGACGACAAAGACCGCCAGCGGGCGCTCAAAAAAGACCCGTACTACTTCTGGGTGAATGATGATGACGGTTATGGGGACACGGAGGGAACGGGGATACCTGCGAGCAGCCTCTATTTATTGAATAGCCCAAAAGTGAACGGCACACGTGATCTGATCGATTATTTCCCGGTATATCTCGATATCGCCAAGATGAAAGCGCTCTATTCACCGGGAAGCTACAAATACAAACTGCATCACGCGCCATCTACTCTTAATCTGGTGGAAACGACTCTCACTCCTGATGCAGCCGGCAAATATCTCACCGATGTGCCGACAGCCCAGGAACTGGCTTTTGCTAAAAAAACACCGATCACGTTCATTTTGCTAACATTGAACCACATCCAGATCTGAAGGAGTCACCATGAACCGTACATCACTCGTCTCAATTCTATTCACAGCAACATTGTTGGCAACTACCGCCTTTGCCGCTCAGCTGGACAAAATCCAGTTCATCAAGATTTCTCCGCAGGACTCGAAGGCCGTAATCAGGGGCACCGATGGAAAAATGCAGGTCATCAAACCGGGTGATACGGTGGTGGAGAATGTCACCGTCAAGGAGATCATCCCCGGTCGCATCATTCTGGAAGAAAAAACCGAAAAAGGACTTGAAACCATCATCGTCCGGGTGGATGGCGTAAAAACCCGCATAGAGCGACTGAGCCGCCAGCCGGAAAAAACCCCACTGATGATGGCGCCGGTATCGGCAATCCCGGTATCCAAGTAGCTTCAGCTGCACTTGTAAATTTTATGTAATGTTTTCAGTATACTCAAGGGGGAATACACGATGAGACCAGGTCTGTCCTCATTCTCGACAGCTTCAAGATGGCTTGTTACCGGACTGATTCTGATAACGGCTGTATTTGCCCCGCTGGCGAAAGCAGGCGCCCAGGACAGTTCGGCCCGCTTTCTGGCTGATTACGGCAACGTGACGGTCATGGAAGTTACCGGCAACTTTGACGCTATAAATTCTGACGGTAGTAAAAACGTAGCTCCCCGACAAGCCATTGCCAAGGAGTTCTTCCGGACCCACAAGGACGAGTACGACTTTGTCGCAATTTTTACAAATTTTGATTTCCAGCGTCCCCCTGGTGCAGTTGCCTATTACACTTCTGTGAAAAACGACGTTCAAGGCATTGGACAGGGACTATTTGACTACTCCTCATCATACGGCAGTAACGGCAAGCTACAGGGCACCATCGATATGTGGAACCTGCTCAAGATCGTCAACGATCCGCTTAATCCCCGGTTTGATTTCAGTACCGATATTCTGATCCACGAAACACTGCATCGCTGGGGGGCCTACGCCAAATTCAAGGACTGGAACGGCTCCGTCAGTAATGCTTTGCTTGGCTACCAAGCAGCACACTGGAGCTTCCTGTTCGACTCCGGCGGCTCAACGCACTACGGCAACAAGTGGCAGAACAATGGCGACGGCACTTTCACCTCCACCGCTGTCCGAAAGTACTACAGCCCGCTGGATCTGTACCTGATGGGGATGATCGACAAGACCAGGGTTCCCCCAACATTGCTGATCGACAATCCCGCCATCAACCCGGAAACACGCCCGGAACTGGGCGCCACCATCAGCGGCACGGCCCGCTATGTGACGGCAGATGACATCATCGCTGTGGAGGGAGAGCGCATCCCCTCCGCCAGGGATTCCCAGAAGCAGTTCAAAACGGCCTTCATCTATGCCGTGACCCCCGGCACTTTTAAGGCCAACGATCTGGCCGGCCTTGAAAACCTTCGAAATGCGTATCTGACCCGCTTTTCGATCCTCACCGACGGCAAGGGACTGGTGCAGGTGGCCTCTACTCCGCTGGACAACCTGCCGACCAACCCCGGTGTGAATCAGCCATCCACCGTACCTCGCACCCTGCCGCCAAACATCAGCGACGGCCTGAACTGGCTGGTCAATCACCAGCAGGCCGACGGAAGCTGGACCGACGTTACCTTGACCACCGAGCGGGACACGGCCGAGTCGGTCGCTACCCTGCAGATCTTCCCGACGGCACAGAGTCAGTTTCTTTCAGGGCTCAACTGGCTGGGAACGAACGGCTCCACTACCACCGACTACCTGGCGCGGCGCATCGAGGCGAGAGTGCATGCCGGTAACGACAGCACAGCCCTGGTCCAGGAACTGCTCGCTCGCCGCAACAGTGACGGCGGCTGGGGCGGGGGGCGCAACTTCATCAGCAGCCCGACCGATACGGCCCAGGCCCTGAAGGCCTTGGCGGCGGCCGGTTACAGCGACCAGGCAGTAACCGGCAAAGCCGTCGCCTATCTACAGGCCACCCAGAACGCCGATGGCGGCTGGAGCGGCGACACCAGCGCCAGCGTCATTCAACCGACGGCGGCGGTGCTTTCGGCGTATAACTCTTACCGTAAGAATTTCGATCTGGAGGCAGACATCAGCAAGGGCGCTGTTTTCCTGGCCGCCAAGCAGAACAGTGACGGCGGTTTCGGTAACAGCCCCAGCACGGTTTATGACTCGTCATTGGCATTGATGGCCCTGCAATCGCTCAACAGCGATCGGGGCGTTATCACCAGGGGGGTCAGCTATCTGTTAGGCCGCCAAACGGAAGACGGGAGCTGGAACGAGAGCCCCTTTCAGACCGCCCTGTCCATGCGGGCCGTCTGGCAGGCCACGGTGGACCCGGATCTCTCCATCAAAGCGCAGGATATCTCCATTATCCCGGCCACGGTGACCGCGCTGCCGACGAATGCCGTGTTGAGCGCCACCATCTGGAATCTGGGGAGAAGCGATGTCTCCCAGGCCAGAGTAGCACTCTACGAGGGAAGCATCGATCCCGGACACAAACTGGCTGAGCAGAGCCTGGCTTTCCCCGGCCAATCGCCGGTGACGGTGACCTTCTCCATACCGGTCACGAACGCAGCCGGCCACGTTTATTATGTGGTGGCCGATCCGGATAATCTGCTTAAAGAGCAGAACAAGGATAACAACCGTGCCGCCAAGGCTTTGCTGCCCGAGATTACCTACGACTTCCAGGTCCAGGCCGGCGACATCGCCGTTTCCCCCAATCCTGTCGATATCGGCAAGGATGTGAAGATCACGGTCAGGGTCACCAACCACGGCACCTCGGATGCCTACAACGTGCCGGTGCGCCTCTACATCAACCAGCCGGGCGCGCCGCAGGAAATCGCCCAGTTGACCGTGGATATCCCGGCCGGCGGTTCTGCGAACAAAGAGGTGACCTGGCGAGCCGGCTTGCCAGGCGTCAACCTGCCGCTGACCGTGCAGATCGATCCGAACAACACCTTCACTGAGACTTCCAAAGACAAC
This sequence comes from Deltaproteobacteria bacterium, assembly GCA_016219145.1. Lineage (GTDB taxonomy): Bacteria > Desulfobacterota > Desulfuromonadia > Geobacterales > Pseudopelobacteraceae > JACRCG01. The sequence goes on from JACRCG010000318.1 coordinate 3,417, forward strand.
AACAGCGCAACCGTGCCGCTGACTGTGAACACCTCCACCCTTCCCAATCTGTCAGTCTCCTACAAGGACATGGTCATCACTCCCAGGCCGGCCCGCGAAGGGAGCAGTGCGTCCATTTCCGTGCTGGTTAAGAACGATGGTTTCATGGCGGCCGAGAACGTCAAGGTCAACGTATTCAAAGGGATCGCCTCCAATAGCGGCACATTGCTGGGTAGTCAGGTGCTCCCCTCCATCCCGGCCGGACAGTCGCTGCGGGCCACCTTTGACTGGACAGGCATCGCCGAAAGCGGAGAACGAATCATCTCCGTGCAGGTGGACCCTGACAACGCCGTTCAGGAGTTCACCAAGGACGACAACTTCACCTTCACAACTCTTGATATACTGAGCCTGCCCGATCTGGCGATCACAGCCAACTCAATCACAATCAATCCCGCCACACCCAAGTCAGGTGATCAGGTAGCGATAACTGTGACCGTGCAGAATGCAGGCGAGCAGGAGGCTCGCGATGTAACTGTCCAGGTGAAGGAGGGCGGGATTGCCATCGGCTCTGCTGTTATTACGCTGGTGAACGGCAATTCACAGGCTTCCGGAACAATCGCTTACGTCAATGCCGGCCAGACCGGCAGTCATCATATCGATGTCACCATTGATCCCGATAACAGCATCACAGAACGCACCAAGGAGAATAACAGCGCCGCCAGAACTTTTACCATTCAGGATGCCAACCTCTGGCTGAGCGAACCGTATTTTTCGCCAAATAATGACGGCATCAAGGACAGCACCGACTTCTCCTTCCGTCTGGTCGCGCCGGCAAAGGTTTCGGTTCAGATCATCAACAAAAATGGGATTGCGGTGCGAACTTTCAGTGGCGGCGAGTTGGACAATACCCAGGGAACAACTATCACCTGGGATGGCAAAAATGATTCCGGCTCGGTTGTGGATGACGGGGCGTACCAGATCATGGTGATTAATTCCAACAGCGTTACCCTGGCAAGCCTGCCGGTTGGAGTGGATACCAACCGTTCTCCGCTTACCGAAGCGATCGGGACACCATATCTGTTATCCAATAACCTTACCTGCCAGATACCGTCCGGGAGTTTTTCCAATTGGAGCTGGCTCCCCTACGATAGCGGTATTTTGTTTGAGAATGTTTATACCCAGCCAGGGTTTCTGGCGGGCACTTATCAGATGTCTCCGTTGGGGGACGATATCTGGATGATTACGACAGGCAAATGGAGCGACAGTACATATGATTACACTAAAGAGTCAAATAGTAACGTGTCCCCGGATGGTTCCCGAATTGTCTTTGTCATAAACAAACACAACAGGATCAGTGGGCAGAACGCAAACAGCCTCTGGGTACAAAACGTTAATGGTCAAGGGCTAAAGCCTCTTGTTGAGAATGTGCCGGGATATTTGTTTGATATCAACTGGTCGCCCGACAGCAGGAATTTAACCTTTACGGAATCAATATCCATCAGCGGAAATCATACCTTGCGTATCGTCGATACTGATAGCGGCAATATCAGCCTGGTTCATGAAGGGTATGGGTGGAATAGCGCCTGGTCAACAGATGGGGCTTCGCTGGCTTTTGAAACCAATGCTCAATGCGATCCCGCCTGCCATCAGGTCAATCCAACCTTGATGGTGTACAACGCAAGCAGTGGAAAGAGGGTTGTGTATGTTTCGCCTGACTATGAAAACTTCACTATCCGTTGGCTCGCAAATGCCAAACTTTTGCTGGAAAAGGGATGGCTGACGCCCCGTCTCCTGATTGTTGACTCATTAAACTCTGGAACACCGATTGAATTTGCTTCACTGTCAAGCGACCTTGCGCTGAATCCCCAGTATGCCGTGAATCCGAATGGCAGGAATATTGCCTTCATTGAGCAGACAGGCAATTTGCCAGATCCGGTAACACAGACTGTAAAACTGGTTGATTTAAGCGGTGGCATCGTCACTGTTGGTGAAATTGGCATTGCTATGTTAACCAACTGCGAAGGTTCATGCCTGAATACGCCCAACATGCTCTGGTCAAAAGATGGCGGCAAGCTTGCCTATGTTGAGTCTAAATACCGCGAAGCAGACAACAGGATTGACGAAAAGCTGACTATCTACAATCTGGGCACCGGCTTGGTCAGTTCAACAGACATAGCTGTTCTGGAAGCGCTAGCTGGAGGTTACTATGGCAACCTGGTCGCCGAAACTCCCCGCACGGTATTACGTCTGGTTGACTGGCTTTCAGACGAGAACAGTATCCTGCTTGATACTGTAAATGGTTACTTTTCATTAAACAGCTCCTCCGGTTCCCGCAGCAACTTGCTGCCCATACCGGCAAACGACTACTGGAATCGTCAACTTCTCAGTTTTTCGAGCGGACTTAAATACCTGACATACTACCTTGACGGAGTGCCTAATGAGGCCTGCATTGATCAGACCGGATGGGGGACATGGTCACTCGGCTCACTTCTGAATCTGACCGCGGATTTAAGGATCACCAAGAACAAGTCGGTCGTGAAATTGAAGGGGATTGCGGCGGATAAGAATTTTTCAGGTTACAGGCTGGAATATGCAGATTCAAGAACACCTGACACCTGGAACCTTATAATGCCGCCCTCCGATGTGCCGGTATTGAACGATACCTTTATCGACTGGATCCCTCCCCGTGAAGGCTTGTTCCACGTGAGACTGACCGTATGGGATAAAGCTGGCAATGAGGCAACAGACCGCAAACGGGTGGCATGGGGCGTTTCAACGTTGGTTATCGGGCTGTACCGCGATAATGAACTGATTGCTCCTAAGAACTTCGACAACCCCAGGCAGACAGCGACGTTGCACTATACAGCCCTGGAAGCGGTACATCTCGAATTCAGCGTTGTGAACGAAAATGGCGATACGGTCAGAAGTTTTACACGTGAACAAACGGGATATGCAGTCGATTCCAGTGTTTGGGACGGCCGTGATGATAACGGCAACCTGGTTCCGGACGGGAAGTATACGATTAAGCATTTTGACTATGAATTCCCGGTTGAAGTGGATAATTCACCTCCAGAGGTGTCAATTTCTCTCGGCAGGATCGTTTCTGATCTGTCGAAGCTGAAGCCATCAGCATTGTTGAATCTGACCGAATTGGGCAAGAGCGCTATTTCTGCTGCGGTCACAGGGCATGTTTATGACAAGCAATTGAAAAATTGGAAAATTGAATATGGAGTTGGCGATAACCCGAGTGAATGGCAGGAATACATCAGTGGTCAGGTAGTTGTGGCGGAAAAAGATTCTGGCGGGAATGTGGTTCTGCCGGTCAAGGATGATGTATTCAAAGTCAACCTGTTTCCTGAGCTGGTATTTTTAGCGGGCAAAAAATTGCGAATCACAGCAGAAGATTATGCCGGAAACAAAAGTAGTGCCGTTTCAGGCTTCCTCCAGGACCAATTGGTATGGCAGTTTGGCTGGAATGAGCAATCACCGAGGATGATCACCAAGGCAGCATTGAAGAGTTATTGGGACTTCCTCGATAAATATGTGCTCAACAATATTGATTCACGTGATCCGGTCTTTTATGTGTTCCCGGACGAGGTACAGATTGGTTCGGCTTTAGAGATCACTAGATTTCCAGTAGTAACGAGGGTGCTTCAATATTTTGATTCGAAATCCTGGGTGGATTCCAGCGTTCCGGTATCGTTAACTTCGAATGACAGCATACAAGTAAGCGTGCCTGAAACAGAGGTCAATAAGTTCAAGGCCATGCGTTTCAAAGTTACCGACGTTACGGGAATGGAGTTCATCTCAAACACCATAGTCGTACTTCCTAGAGGTGAAGGTGAATCTGGTGGCGGTAGCGGCAGTGGCGATCCTGACAAGTGTGATCCGCTTATTCAACAATGCTTTCCGGATGCCGGTAACAAAATTGGTGTGCCCTTCGGCGTTATCTATCCCGAGGCCCTGACCTGCGGCAAGAGTTCGGGCGAGATACTGCTTCCGACTGAACGGTTGTCATTGGTTGGAGTTAAAAAGGTGGACTATCTCGCCAAGGTTGGTTCCTCTCTGCAACTGCTTGGAGAGGTGGATGTCGAACTTGAAGGCCCGCGTCGCGTATCTGTAGACTCATCCCTGCTCCCCTCCGGGAGCTATCCGCTATCGGTGACCGTAACCTACAAGGATAACAGCCAAAAACAGCTGGAATTAGGAAAAGTGGTTATCTTTGACACGCAAGCCCCCCAGGCCCAACTGAACCTTTCTGCAACACCCTGCCCTGTCAGAAGCTCCACTCTTAAAGGCACCCGGCTTGGCATTGAAATAAACGGGACTGTTGCCGACAATATCAAAGTCGCAGAGTACGCGCTATATTACGGAATCGGAGAGAATCCAGCATCCTGGTTGCCGGCCATGTCGATGGGAAGCGATGGCGTTGCCACACCTATAACCGGTAGCGTAGCGGTCTCGGGACGTTTGGGGACATGGGACTTCACCGACATTCCAGGTACGGTATTCACAATCAGGCTGGAAGTTGTGGATGCAGCCGGCAACAAGGGGTGCACAACAAGTGTCGTCAGAATTGACCGGGAAATCAAGATCAACGGCTACAATCTTGTGCCGCTTATCTTCTCTCCCAACAACGACGGCAACCTTGATATCGTCAAAGCCGGATTTAGTCTCGATAAACCGGCAACTCTTGACCTGTCCGTCTACACTATCGTTAAAGACGCACAAGGCTCGGATGCTCTTGGAACTTTGCAGCGTGTTGTCCAGTCCGGCTCGAAATTCAACGGAGGCGCAACAAGCTCTGATTGGGACGGCAAAGGCGACTCCGGCGCAGTCCTGCCGGACAATCGCTACGGAGTTACCCTGTCGGTCACGGACGTCTGCGGCAACACTGCTTCTCAATGGAGATTGGTGGAGTTGGACACTACACAACCATCGACCTCCATCGACTATCCGCTCCCCGGTAATCCTCTGCCGACGGGAGTCATGCTAGAGATTAAAGCCACTGCGACAGACCAGCACTTCAAGTCCTATCTCCTTGAGGCCGGCGAAGGTGATCTGCCTGCAATCTGGAAAACTCTGGCAACCTCTGACAAGCCTGTTTCCAACGCTGTCATTGCAGCCTGGAATACCTTTGGGCTTAAAGATCGCTGGACTCTGCGACTGAGCGCCGAAGATACGGCCGGAAATAAAAAAGTCGTTTCCTCAACCATCGATCTAGGACTACGAAAAGAGCTCGTCAAGAGCCTGGACCTTTCGACAAAACTCATATCGCCGAACAATGATCAAAAACTTGATACCGCCACCATAGCCTACGAAGTTACGGACGCCTGTAGTGTCAGAGCAGATCTGCTGGACGGGAATGCCCAGATTGTGCGGACATTCAGCGCTGTTGCAAACGTTGCCGGAAGTGGAAATTTTGTCTGGGACGGGAAAAACAGTCTTGGTTCCACGGTTCCGGACGGCATTTATACCGTTCGGTTAACAGTGTCGTTAATCTCTAATCCACAGATTGCGCAGACCGAAACAATCTCGCTTGCCGTTGATACGACACCACCGGTAATTACAATTACAGATCTGCCCGACAAGTCGTTTCTTAACCGGATGGACATCTCCATAGCCGGTTCGATCAACGATGCCAATCTGGTGGGCTACAATATGAGCATAGCCGGACCATCCGGAACGACTATGCTGGACTTTGGAACACAGAATCGCGCCAATTACACTTTTGGCCGCATTACTGAACTCGTTGAAGATACGTATACCCTGACCGTTGATGCAAGCGACTTGGGAGAAAACCAGACCAAACTTGTTCGTGCTTTCACAATCGACCGGACCCCTCCCAAGGTCACACTGGATGCGCCCAAAAGCGGCGAGTTCTATGGCAATTCCAGAAATGTGGTTGATATCTCCGGCGCCATTGTCGAGAAAAATCTGGAACTGTACAGTTTACGGTATGGTGTGGGTGAGACTCCGACTGATTGGAAGGAAGTGGTCAGTGGGAATTCCGTGCCGACTGCCTCCAAGCTTTATTCATGGAAAGTTGGCAAGGATGACGGCATTGCCGATGGTGTCTACACCATTTCTCTGTATGCCAGAGATAAAGCCGGGCTGGAAGGAACTGCAAAAGTCAGACTGGTGGTGGATAATACACCGCCGGAAGTTGCCATCACCATGCCGATAGACGGTAGCTACATAACCAGGGCAACCGATATCAGGGGGACGCTGAGTGACGCCAATCCAGACAAAGGCCTGCTGGAGCTGGCTGAGGGAGGATGTGCAACAGC
>JACRCG010000315.1 GCA_016219145.1 Deltaproteobacteria bacterium
GGGGGCAGGCTGTGACAATAATCCTGTCTTTGGGCAGCTCCTTGTAACGCCTGGGGAGCTCATTCAGTGGTATAAACAAACCGAACCCCATCTTCCAGACCCTGGTTTCTTCCGGAAAGCGGATATCCACCAGCACCGCCTTCTTCTCGGCCAGCAGGGAAACCAGTTTCTTGCTGTCAACCTTCATGTCGGCACGGGTTTCATAGTCGAAACCGGTCAGAAACCTGTCAAAAGCTGTCTCCTGGGCTGATGCCACTGAAACGCAGTTCAACAGTATTAGTGCAGATAGTACTGATAGACGCTTCATTCGTATCCTCTTTAAAGTTGTTTAAAAGGACTGCCAGACAAACCATCCACCGACCAATACGACAATGAAACCGCTGGCCCGTTTGGCCCACAGAGAAAAATTCACCACACCCCGCGCCTTGACGAACCCTTCGACGAAGCCGGTAAAGGTACCTGCAAAGAGCATCAGCAGGCAATGCCCGACGGCATAGCAGAACAAAAGCGCAATGCCGTACATTACCTGCCCCTTGCCGGCCACCAGAGTCAGCAGTACCACCAGCACCGGTGTGGCACATGGCGAAGAGACCACTCCGAAGAACAGCCCCAGCAGGAAGGCCCCGACGATACCGCCCTGTCTGGGCTTGAAATCGCGCCTGATCGGCAGACGGATTTCGTACAGCCCCATCAGCTGGCCACCCATGGCAAGCGAGATAATCCCCGCAATCAGATACCAGGGGCCGCCAATGGTGCCGAACATGGTACCCAAAAGGCCGGCCGCCGCACCGAAGGCGGTAAAGGTCAGCGACAATCCCAGGACAAAGACCAGCGAATACCGGAACGCCCTGCCCCGGTCGCCATCGCTGTAGCCACCTACAAAACCGACCACCAGCGGTATGGTCGCCAGCACGCATGGTGAGGCCGACGAAAGCACCCCGGCCAGGAAAACCGCGCCGAAAGCCAGCAGCGGATAGAGGCTGATGATCTGCTCGATGTTGTCGAGGAAGCTCACTTGAGCCCCGCGCTGTTAAGCTCCTTCAGGATTGCAGCTTTGTCCATGAACCCCATATGCCGCTTGACCTCTTTGCCCCCGGCATCGAAAAAGATCTGGGTCGGGATCATCTGAACCCGGTAGTCCTGCGCAAGGCCGGGCGTTGCCCAGACATCGGTAAAGGTTACATTGGCCCGACCTTTAAGCTCGCGGCTGAGCTCTTCCAGAATCGGGGCCATCTTTTTGCAGGGTATGCAGGTACGGGCGCCGAAGTCGGCCACCGTAGGCCGCCCGGATGCCAGAGCGGCGCGAATGGCCGCGGCGCTGGAGGAAGGCAGTTCGGCGTGAGCGGATGTGGCAACCAGAACCAGCATTGCCAAAAAGAGCGATTTCATCACAGCATCCCCTTTATTTCGGCCACCGATGCCAGCTTGCCGGAAAACTTCACCTGCCCGTCGACCACCAGTGCCGGAGTGCTCATGACACCGTATTTCATTATGGACGGGATGTCCTCGACCTTTACAACCTCGGCATTCCTGCCGCTCTCTTCCAGGGCTTTCATAGTGTTTTCATACAGGGTCTTGCATTTGGAACAGCCGGTGCCAAGCACTTCGATCTTCATACTATCCTCCCTTTTACAATATGGCGTTAAACAGGTAACCGACACAGACAATAGCCGTTGCAACAATCCCGAAGAACACCGCCAGCAGCCGGTTCTTAAGGACGTTCTTCAGGATGATCGCCTCGGGAAGTGACAATGCCGTGACCGCCATCATGAAGGCCAGCACGGTACCGATGGCCATCCCCTTCTCCATCAGGGCATGCACGATCGGAATGACTCCGGCGGCGTTGCTGTAGAGCGGCACACCCAGCGCAACTGCTATCGGCACGGCAAAGGGGTTGTCGCGGCCGGCCCACCGTGCCAGGAAATCCTGCGGCACATAGCCATGGATAAAAGCGCCTATGCCGACTCCGACCACCACATAAGGCCAGATCTTTTTCAACAGATCCAAAGTATAACCGCGGGCATAAACCAGCTTATCCCGAAAACTCTGCTCTACAATTTCGGCGTTGCCGACCTGCATCTCCCAGACGTAGTCCTGGACATACCTCTCCATCTTCAATTTCCCGATGACGATACCGGCAAAAATCGCCACCAGCAGTCCGGAGCCGATGTAGATCAGCGCGATCTTCCAGCCGAACATGCCCCAGAGCATGATCAGGGCCACCTCGTTGACCATGGGAGAGGATATCAGGAACGAGAAAGTCACCCCCAGCGGCACCCCCGACTCGACAAAACCGATGAACAGCGGCACCGCCGAACAGGAGCAGAAGGGTGTGACAACCCCCAGCAGGGCTGCCATTACGTTGCCGATATACTCCCGCTTATGGGAGAGGATGCGCCTGGTACGCTCCGGAGGAAAGGAGCTGCGGATGATCGCCACCACGAAGATGATCGTGGTCAGCAGCAGGAAGATCTTCAGCGTGTCGTAGATGAAGAAGTTCAGGGATTCGCCCGAACGTGAACCGGGAACCAGCCCGATCATGGTAAATACGATATAGTCGGCAAGATTTTTCAGCACGGAAACTCCATGAGCAACTGATTGAATACTCACTTAATGAGACAAAAAATTACGGACTGTCGGAAGCCAAGACAGCCTGGACCGCCTTGAGGATCAGTTCTTCGGGTATCTCTTCGTAGGTAACGCCTTGATATTCCACCGTCCGGCAGCTGGTGTCAGTCCCGGTCAGACACGAACAGGACGCGCAGCTGTTTTCAGCCGCGGCCGCATTGTCCAGAACCTGCTCCAGCGGAACCCCATTGAACAGGAGCAGGTTTGATTGGTCCATCAGCTCTTCGGGGAGCAGTGTTTCCGTGAAAGTAACCGCAAACCCCTTCTTCTCCAGTTCAGCGTTTAAACCGGAAATGACCTTTTTGACCGCTGCGCCCGTGGTTGCACAGCGATCGCAGGTCTCGCCCTGCTTGTCATAATGCCGCCATTCGATGGTCAGGGTTTTCATGGTCAAGGCTCCATACATGGGTTACGATCAAGCGGCCTTCAAGAGGCGGTGCCGTCCTGTAATATCCCTTTTCACGATCCGGGTGACAATATCCATCACCTCCAGGATTTCGGGATGCTTGATTGCATAATAGATCTTCAGTCCGTCCTTGCGGCGTGAAAGAACCCCGGCCGACAGCATCATATTCAGATGCCGGGACGTATTGGACTGTTCCTCGGCAATAGCCGGGTAGATTTCACAGACGCAGCGTTCACCATCGCGCAGGAAATCGATTATTTTCAATCGGGTTGGCTGGCCCAGGGCTTTCAGTATTTCGGCGCGATATTCTATCAGATCTCTCATACCCCCCCCTTCAGCTAAATGACTATATAGTCATATACTCTCGGATATACGGATTGTCAAATGTATTATTTTACAATTTGTCTTCTGTTGCGGGAATCGACATATCATCGGTGCTTACATGGTTTGTCGGGCGTACCGTAGACAGGCTTTACTCCCGCTGTTTCAATTCCGTCCAGTCCTGCACCGGCCAAAATCGCCTCGATCTCCTCAATGATTTCCTCCTGCCGGACAAGGGATTGTTTTCGTTTCAACTCTGCGGCGCGACGCTCCATGCGGCGCGATGCGCCATCAATATGGTTGAGCCGGAAACGGCTTTCTGCCATCAGTGAGCGATGGAACACTTCGGTAATTGCCGCCAGGAGGTGCTGTTCCGTCAACTGGGCAAAGAATTCCGCCGGCGCAAGATTCAGATGAGGCTGGAAGCTGCCAGTTTGTTCCAGCAACTCCGTTCGTCCGACAAAGGGTGCGAGAGATCTGAC
>JACRCG010000317.1 GCA_016219145.1 Deltaproteobacteria bacterium
ACCTGCGCTATCTCGCATTAATACGCGAGACGGTTTCCCTGCCGCTCCTGCGCAAGGACTTCATCTGTGATCCCTACCAGATTCTTGAGGCCAGAGCCGCCGGCGCGGATGCCATCTTGCTGATAGCCGCCATGCTCGACCTGAATCAGTTACGCGAGTTTCATAACATGGCAAGAGAGATTAATCTGGATGTGCTGCTGGAGGTACACGACGAGGATGAAATGGAAAAGGCGCTAAGCACCGACTGCAGCATGATCGGGGTAAACAATCGTAATTTGAGAACGTTTGTGACAGATCTGAACACCACCGGACGACTGGCCGGCATGATGCCGTCTGAGCGGCTGCTGGTAACGGAAAGCGGCATCAACAGCCGCCTTGATATTGATAAACTTGCAGCCGACGGCGCCAAAGCCTTCCTGATCGGGGAGTCGCTGATGCGTGAAGCCGATATCGGCGCAAAACTGCGCGAGTTGCTGCAAAGCTGACTTTCCCTTTTATCTCGCCCCCAGCAAGCCCCGTTCCTGCACCAGGTTGAGCGATCGCAGCAATTCCAACGCCCGAGACAACTGGTAATCATTTTGTGTATCCTTGTCGCCTGCTAATCCGCCGGTATGCACCGGCTCAATGACCGGTGGCTTTTCCGGCTGCCCAGCCGGGGGCAGACGATTACCAAGATCCTTTTCCTTTAATTCTTCCCCATTCCTGACTGCCGGCAGCGGCTTGATATTATCAACCTCAATATCCGGAACAATCCCCCTGGCTTGAATAGAGCGGCCGCTGGGCGTGTAATAACGTGCAGTTGTGAGCTTCAGGGCAGCGCTGCCCTTCAAGGGGAAGATCGTCTGAACCGACCCCTTGCCGAAGCTCTGTTTGCCCATCACGATGGCACGTTTATGATCCTGCAAAGCGCCGGCAACAATTTCAGAGGCGCTGGCGCTGCCGCCGTTAATCAGCACCACCACCGGATAATGCGGTTCCTTTGCTCCAATGGTAGCATTGTAGACATGGCTTGATCCTGGAGCGCGCCCCTTGATTGAAACTATCACCGTGTTATTGATATTTTCACCGATAAAACTGTTAGCCACCTCGACACATGACTCCAGCAAACCGCCAGGATTATAACGCAAATCAAGTACCAGCCCTCTTAGCTGTCCTCCGGAATCCGCATGCAGTTTTTGCAGTGCCTGTTTGAACTCTACGCCGGTCAGCGCCTGAAACTGGGAAATTCTGATAAATCCGTATCCGGAATCCAGCATCCGGGATTTAATACTTTTAAGCTTGATCGTGTCACGCACCAGGTTGAAAGTCAGCGGTTTCAGAGAATCATTTCGCAGAATATTCAGCGTGACCGGTGTACCCTTCTCGCCCCGCATCCGTTTCACCGCTGCCGAGATGTTCATGCCGCGCGTACTGGTTCCATCAATTTTCCAGATATGATCATTGGCCTGTATTCCGGCCCGGAAAGCCGGCGTATCCTCTATCGGGGCGATCACCGTCAGTTTGCCGTCCTTCATCCCCAGTTCAATGCCGACCCCGCCGAAGGCGCCTGACATCTGCACCTCCATCTCCTTGTAAGGCTCCGGCGGCAGGTAAGCGCTGTGAGGATCCAGCCTGGCCAGCATCCCGTCAACCATGCTCTGGACAAGTTTCTTTGAATCCGGCTTTTCGACATGATTCTTGAGTACGGCTGCATAGGCTTCGCGAAGAAGCGATAGATAGGCGGCTTCAGAACGATTATTTTGCGGCTGCCTGCGGCCGTAGAATATGATCGTCAGACAGGCAACAATTGCGATGAAAATTATTGCCTTAATTTTATGGCGCGTTCCGGTTTGTGTGGCCATGCCCCTTATTTCCTCACATCAATCCCGTAACTTTTGATCTTGCGATGCAGATTGCTGCGTTCCAGTTCGATCAGCTCGGCCGTGCGCGAAATATTCCAGTCATTTTCCTCAAGCTTGTGAATTATGAACTCACGCTCGAATTCTTCGCGGGCATCGCGCAGCGATGGCCTGCTGAAGGCATCTTCAAGGTTCGGACATGGGGACGTGCCTGCCGTCACAGGACCGCCGCGCAGATCGGGGACATCATCTCTGGCAATCAATCTTCCCGGTGTCATGATCAGAATGCGTTCGATGATATTTTTCAATTCCCGCACATTGCCGGGCCAATCATAGCCGATCAGCAGATCAAGCGCCTCCGGCAGAAACTCTTTGGCCTCGCGACCCTCCTTGCGGTAAAACGTGGCGACAAAATGCCGCACCAACTGCGGTATGTCTTCCCGGCGCTCCCGCAATGACGGCACCCTGAAGGGAATGACATTCAGACGATAGTAAAGATCCTCTCTGAATCTGCCCTGCTGGATCTCCTGATCAAGCAGCTTGTTTGTGGCCGCCACAATCCTGACGTCAACCGAAACCTGTTTGATGCCGCCGACTCGCTCAAAGCTGCGTTCCTGAATAATCCTGAGAATTTTGGCCTGGGTTTTGAGCGACATGTCGGCGATCTCGTCCAGAAAAAGCGTGCCACCGTCGGCCAGGTCGAACTTTCCTTTTTTCTGGGTAACCGCACCGGTAAAAGCCCCTTTTTCATGGCCGAAAAGTTCGCTCTCGATCAACTCTTCCGGGATCGCCGCACAGTTAATGGCAATAAAAGGGCGTTCACGGCGCGGACTGTAAAAATGGATCGAACGAGCCGCCAGTTCCTTGCCGGTGCCGTTTTCGCCGGTTACCAGCACAGAGGCGGAGGTCGGCGCGACGCGCATGATCTGCTCGCGCAGCAACGCCATCACCGGAGTATCTCCAATCAGCTCGTACTCATTGGCGACCGACCGCTTGAGCTCGGCGTTTTCACTCCTCAGCTCCTGAAACTTCAGGGCGTTTGAGACGCTTAAAAGAACCTTTTCAAGTGAAAGCGGCTTTTCGATAAAATCAAACGCGCCCAGCTTGGTGGCGCGCACAGCCGTCTCTATCGTGCCATGCCCCGATATCATGATGACCGTAATCTGAGGAAAGAGTTGTTTAAGCTTTTCCAGTGTCTCCAGCCCGTCCATACCGGGCATCCAGATGTCGAGCAGAATCAGGTCCGGCAGCTCCATCTGGGCAGACTCGATTCCGTCTGCACCGCTTGCAGCAGTTATGATGTGATAGCCTTCATCCTCAAGAATACCGGTCAGTGAGATCCGGATATCCTTCTCATCATCAATGATCAGAATTGTATGCGCCATTATAAATCCTTATCTCTCAATCCATTGTTCAAGGTTCAAGGTTCAAGGTTCAAGGTTTTAAGTTCAAACATCGAACGCTGAACATTGAACTTTGTGTACATAAGTAGCTATCCCGCCGGCAGTTCGATCACGAATATCGCGCCATGCGGCTGGTTGTCGCGCACCCTGACAAATCCGCCATGATCGGTGATGATACTGCTGACAATCGCCAGACCTAGTCCGGTGCCGGTTTTCCGGGTCGAAAAATACGGTTCAAACAGCCGGGGCTTGTCTTCCGGCGCTATTCCGGGCCCATCATCGGCGATGGCCAGGGCCACGATCTTCAACTCGGCGTCATATCTGCTGGTCAGTGTGATGTTGCCCTGCTCGGCCATGGCGGCAACGGCGTTTTCCAGCAGATTGATAATGACCCTTTTGATCTGATCGCGGTCAATGGTAAGCAGAGGCAGTTTGTCATCCTGTACGAAGTTGAATGCAACCCCGCGATGCCCCTCCTGATACAGTGTCAGCGTTTCGCGAATCAAGGCATTAAGATCGTTGGATTCCGGCTGAATGGCAGGCATGCGGGCAAAATTGGAGAACTCGTTGACAAGTGTTTTCAGTTCATCAACCGACTTGATAATCATTTCCGTACATTCATCAAAAACAGTCTCGTCTTCGCTGAAACGCGAAAGATAACGCTTGCGCAGGCGCTGGGCCGACAACTGAATCGGTGTCAGCGGGTTCTTGATCTCATGGGCGATCCTGCGCGCCACCTCGCGCCAGGCGGCCATGCGCTGGGCACGCATCATCTGGGTCAGGTCGTCCAGAACCAGCACCATGCCCAGGATCTCGCCATTTTCATTACGCAGCATCGTCAGATGCAGGTTCAGCGCCAGGCGTGTGCCACGGACATCCAGAGAAACCTGCCGGCTGATACTGTCATCTTGTGACAGAGTCAGCTCCCGCAATGAATCGGTCACTATTTCAAGATGCTTGTCCTTGACTACGTCACGAAAATTCCGCCCGAGCACTTTGCCCGGATTTGCGCCCAACAGCCGCTCGGCCGAAGTATTGATGGTTCTTATAATGCCTTCCCTGTCCACCGAGATAACGCCGGCAGCCACGTTGCGCAGCACAATCTCCATATACTGCCTTTTGCGCTCGACCTCCTGATTGATCCGGGACAACTCAAGATTGGATACATTCAGCGCCTCCTGTTTGGTGCGCAGATCGCCGGTCATCTGATTGAACGACTGAACCAGCATACCGATTTCATCCATCGAGTGCGCTTCTATCTGAATATCCAGATTGCCGTCGGCAACTGCCCGGGTAGCTTCAACCAGTTCCTGTACCGGTCTGGTCATGCCGTTGGCCAGATAGACTCCCATCCAGTAGGCAAAAAACACGATAACGGCGGTGATAAGAAACAGCGTGATGATATATCCGGTCCGAATCGGGTTTTTGAGAATTTTAAGCTGGCGGAATTCGTGGTATGACTCGGAAATCTCCTTCATTTTGCTGACCAGCGAATACGGCACGTAATAATTGACAACCACCACACCGACCACATCGGATTTGTTCCAGTTCGAGGTAATCGGGACGATGCCTCGTATCAGATCCGCTTTACCGGCCTGGTTGATGCTGGTCAACTCTTTTCCGGCCAGTCCGCTCTTGATATCTTCGGACGCCGGATTGGTGAACTCACCCTTCGGCACCGCCGGGTTGGTGGCCCGCACCAGCTCTTCAAGCTGGGCCGAGTAAACTTCCACCACCCCCAGGTTATACTCTTTCTGCTTTTGACGGATCAGTTCCTTAAGTTGCGGTAGATTGGCATCATTAAGCAGCTTCTGTTCCCTGATGAAATCGCTGATCTGCCTGCCGTAGTACAGAGCGTTTGAAGCCGAGGTCTTATAATAGGTCTGGGCCACCTCCAGCGATTCGCTTAATGAACTTTCGACTCTGGTGTTAAACCAGTTATGGACCGTGTTGTTGATGAATCCGGCGGCGGCAAAAAAGAGCAGCATGGTCGGGACCAGCGAGAGGCCTACAAATGAAATTACCAGTTTTGTGCGCAGTCGTTTGGCAAAGGGGTTGGAACGGCTTTCCATGAACAGCTTAACGACGTTTCTGCAGACAAGGTATACCAGCAGGATCACCAGCAGGATCACAACAATAATGATCCCGAAGATGGCGATGCTGCTTCTCCAGTTTGCATCAGCGCTTAACTGGGTCAACTTGAACTCGGCCCGCGTCAGGAAGGCGATCAGTATGACCGCCAGCACGACGATTATGGCCTCGCGGATCCTTTTGTTGCGTTCCTCATTTGAAAGCCGGGAGTGCATATGTCAGGAGCACCTTGCTGGAATCTTGGATTCTGACTCTCTCATCGGAAGATGAATGAGCGGATAATAGCACAAGCAAATTTGCTTGCAAACGTGATTGTTGCATTTTTGCCTCACAGAGTGTAGTGCTTACGAAAGAGAGGCGGTCGTAAAATAGGTGGAATGCAGACTGGCCCTTTTTGATTTTTCTGATATAGATCTTTACGAAAGCATACAGAACCAGCTCATATCGTAAAAGGAGGTAGCGTGCAATGTGCGCCGATCGCTTCTTGAAATCGTTCAACCTGGAGGAGCTTCCCTTATTCAAGCATGTGGCCGCCGAATCGATCGAGGGGGTTCTGGAGCGCTGCACATTGATCCAGCTCGGCAAGAACGATATCCTGATGCGAAAGAGTGAGGCCAACAATTACCTGTATGTCATTCTCAAAGGTGAGCTGAGTGTGCGCCTTGATTCCGCTGACGGCGATCCGATCATTGTTCTGGGCAGGGGTGAAACAGTCGGAGAGATGTCGATCATCGACCACAAGGGAGTTTCCGCCTATGTATGTGCTACGGGTGATTGCCAGCTTCTGGCTATCGACGAGGAGACTCTCTGGGCGCTTGTGACTGTTTCACATGCCGCAGCCTGCAACCTGCTTGGAATTCTCACCAGTCGTTTGCGCAACACCAATATCGTTCTATCGGAACGGATGAAGCTTGAATATGATTTTCATCAATTCGGAAGTGCGGATTCCTTAACCGGCCTCCATAATCGTCACTGGCTTGACAGCACCCTTCCCAGGCTGATACGGAGATACAGCCGCGCATGTAAGCCGATATCGATGATTATGACTGATATTGACCACTTCAAGGACTTTAACACCAGCTATGGCCACTTAACAGGTGACCTCGTTATTCACAGTGTTGCCAGGGTATTAAGCGAGCATCTGCGGCCATCGGAGCTTGCCGCCCGCTACGGCGGAGATGAGTTCGTAATCCTGATGCCGGGGGTTACTCTGGAAAACGCCCGGACAGCGGCCGAACGCCTGCAACGCATTGTTGCCGACACCACCCTGTCTTTACCCGACAAGTCACCCATCAGAACTCCAACCATTTCAATAGGAATTGCCGAGTACAGGAACGGAGACTCTGCTGAACAGTTTTTGGCCGCTGCCGACGCGGCCATGTTCCGGGCCAAGGATCTGGGGCGTGATACCCTGTCCGAGTGAGGCAAGCATATGAATTAACATTCACTGTTTTCATTTTCGCCTGGCAATTGTACCGTCCGGCGCGATATAGACGGGTGAACTCCCTGCTGTTTTAAAAACAGACAAAAGAGATAATTATGAACCCTGGGGAAAGTAAATATACATCGTCAGGCAAGGATACTATCAAGATTGATCCTGATGCGCAGCTGGCATTTGAGAAGCTGGTTGAGCGAAATCGCCGCAGAAAGAGACGGCATAAAATTATCGGGTTCTCGCTGGGTCTGCTATTCATACTGATGGCACTGCCGTGGTCTTTTGAATTCTATTGCAGTAATATTATCGGA
>JACRCG010000316.1 GCA_016219145.1 Deltaproteobacteria bacterium
CGAGGGATTCGGGGGCGATCAGTTCCAGGCCGTTCATGCCGATATGCTCTGCGTAACTGAATCCGGTGATATCAGAAAGACCTTTGTTGCACTCCAGGATAAGACCCTTGTCATGAATGATGATGCCGCCAAAGGAGGCCTCGCTGAGCGCCTTGAAACGCTCCTCGCTCTCACGCAGCTCCTTCTCGGCACGCTTGAGTTCGCTGATATCGCGAAGTATGCCGACTGCGTGCCACTCCCCGTTCAGCTCTACCGATGAAAGCGAGAGCGAAACCGGTATCTCCTGTCCATCCTTGCGGATGGCGGACAGCTCCACCGTCTTCCCGACGACGCCACCAATGCCGGTCTGCACAAAACCGCGGAAGGCCGCCATGTGGTCATTCATATATCGCTGCGGAGTCAGCAGCCGGTGCAGGTTTTCTCCCATCACCTCGTCTGCGCCGTATCCGAGTATGGTTTCGGCTGCAGGGTTCCAGTAGCAGATTGCGCCGGCGGGATCGACCATCACAATCGCGTCGTTTGCCGAATCGGTGATACTCCGCAGCCGAAGCTCGCTCTCCTGCACCATCTTCTCCCGCTCAGCCAGCTTGTCGGCCATGGAGTCGAAGCTGCGCGCAAGTGCCCCCAACTCACCCCCTTCAACCGAGCCGGACACCCTGACCAGCAGATCGCCTTCCGCAAAGCGGTTCGAGGCCTGCTGCAGCAGGCCGATGCGGTCGGCTATGGAGCGCTTGCCGATCAGGTAGGCCAGCAGCAGGGTAGCTAACAGAAAAACCGAAAAGAATGCGATGTTGGTTGCCATGAAACGGTAGGCCTTTGCCAGGGACGGCTTGACCGGGATCCCCACCCGCACGTACATGTAAGGCGTTGACTCACCTTCAAGACGGATCTTGCGGTAACTGATAAAGCGTTCGTCACCCAGCGACCCCATCCCTCGATACGAATACTCTTCAGGCCCCGCAAACATCTCCTGCAATGACTTCTCGGGATATTTCCTGCCGATCACCTTCTCCGGCTCCACGGCACGGCTGAGAATGACCCCGCTGTGATCGAGCAGCAGAATATTGCCGCCATTGGTCAGGATATTTTTTCTGACGGAACCGAAGTATTTTTCCAGGCTCAACGCCACGACAATGGCGCCGCTGATCCTGCCTGACTGGTCGCGGTACGGGTAGGCAAAGTGGAAAACCGGCTTGGCAATGCTCTTGCTGATGACATACTCGCCGGAGGAGAGCCGGCCGGTTGCAATCGCGTTTTTGAAATAGCGTCGGTCGCTAAGCATGGAGGGAGGAGGAGGCATGGAGGCGGCTGCCCACACCTTGCCGGTCAGGTCAGCCACCAGAATATTGGCATACTCCGGATTAAGCTCCCTGAGCTGCAGCAGCAGCGGCTGGATGCATGAGCTGTCCTGCTGCTTGACATCAGGCAGCTGGGCCAGGGTTACGAGCAACTGTTCAATATTGGAAGCGGTATTTTTCTGGTCTGTCGCCACTCTTTCCGCGAGCTGGCGGGTCTGCGAGTACGCCTCTCTGACAGCACGCTCGCGCTGTTGCACGCCGGTGAAGACGATGATGGCAATTGCCGGGAGTGAAATAAGCAGCGTGATAAAGTTTAGTTGCGACCTGATTGGCAGCGAGAAAAATTTTTTCATGGAATTTCCCGGTCCGGATGCATCCAGATTATTACAGGCTGGGTGAAGTGGTGATCCGGGAGGCTAGTTCTTGTGACAGTCCTTGCATCCCACCGGGCCTTCCCCGAACAACTCATGGCAATCGGTACAGTACTTGTGCGCCCACTCCTTGCCGAATCCCTTTATTTTTCCGGGTGCAGTGGTGGTCACGTCTTTTCCGTCCGCCGAAACGGATACATTGTCATGGCAGACATAGCACTTGCCGACCCGCTCGGTCTGATGCCCCTTGTGATTGAAAACCATGCCGTTCTTGAAATTAACGATATCGGATGCAGCAGCACTGGACGATATCAGCATAATTACCATGGCCAGTTTTTTCAAAACACACCTCCAGAATGCACAATTTTCAAGTTCGTACCGCCGGTTCGGAATCCGGCTTTGCAATGCCCGAACATCCCGCGCCTGCTGGCCAGGATTGCCTGCATCGGCTGTTACATGACGACCGGCTCACCGATTCTACCTACCAGGCGTGTAAAAATATCCGGGATGCCGGTTTCAAAGGCCAGACGTTTCCCGTTAACGGGATGGGTAAATGAGATTGACCTGGCATGCAGAGCCAGCGTGCCACAGGCATCATTCTTCCTGCCATAGATCCTGTCCCCCACAACCGGGTGGCCGTTTTCCGACATATGCACACGTATCTGGTGCTTGCGGCCGGTCAGCAGGTGAATGTCCAGCAGACTGAACCCTTTGGCCTCTTTCAGGACTCTGTATCCGGTGAGGGAGAGTTTTCCAGAGGCCGCATCGGAGGTCGAGTAGACCCTGTGGGCACTGTTCTCGGCCAGGTTGCTGCTGATTGTTCCTTCTGCCGGCACAAACGTACCATGTACCACCGTCAGGTAATGTTTTTCTGTCTCCTGCCAGTGTTCCTGCAGAAAGAGCTTGGCCGCTTCGCTTCTGGCAAGTATCAGCAGACCGGAGGTCTCCCGGTCCAGCCGGTGCACTATGTATACCCGGTTCCGTGAACGGGGGTCTCCCTTGCGGACGTAATCGTTGAGGATGGTATGGACCGTTCTAGCCCTGTCCCGTCCGGTTCCGATCGAAAGCAGTCCGCACGGTTTTTCAATTACGATCAGGTCCCTGTCCTCGTAAATGATTGTCAAACCTTTGGGCTGGTATCCTGCCGCTGGACGTCTGCTGCCGGACGGCGCTGATTTTTCTCGAATAACGGCCTCCGTGGCGCTTCCAGCGTTTCAGATGCTTTCTGGCGCTTTGTGTATACCATGCGTACCCTGACAGCTACAACGGCTTTTTGAGCGATCCCCGACTTTTTAATTAAGCATATTTCCAGAATAGTAATCAACTCTATTTTCCGGCGCAGGAAAATAAAAAAGCGGTGAAGGAAAGTTGCTCCTTCACCGCCAATGCATGGCAATATCAGACAGTCATGATATCAGTGATCGATAGCCTTGGCCATGCCGAGGCCTGTGTTCTGGCGGACGTAGATCTCGTCGAACATCTCTTCCGACCTTCTGCTCGGGAACAGCAGCGTGCCGAAGATTGCGGCCATGAAGCCCAGCGGGATCGAGATGATGCCGGGGTTCTTCAGTTTCAGGATCGGCTTGTCAAGACCCATGATAGATTTGCCGTCCTTGTTCTTCTCAAAGTCGGCCTTGGCGGTTGTCAATGCCTTGGCGTCCTTCTCGTCAAGTGTCGCTCCCGGAGGCAGGGCGGCCTGCTTCTTCTCCATGGCGGTGATCACCTTCTGGGCGCCGGCGGCCACAACTTTCGGGTAGGTCATGTTGGGCGATACCATAACCAGGCCGATCGAGGCGACCGTGCCGACCACCAGGCCGGAGATGACG
>JACRCG010000002.1 GCA_016219145.1 Deltaproteobacteria bacterium
ATGCGCACGAAAACCGCCCGGTTGTCGCCTCTTGACAGCTTGAGCCTGCAGGTCATCTTGTCATGGTTTGCAAAGACTGTCCGGAGGCACTCGCTGAAAGGCCGGCGGTCCTTGTCGGCCACGAAATTCTCAAAGCAGCGGTTGATCAACAGGGGGCGGTCGATTCCCAGCAGGTTGGCTCCGGTCAGGTTGACTGTGCGGATTCTTCCATCACGATCGAACGTGAAGTATCCGACCGGGGCAAAGTCGTAGAGCAGCGCGTATTTGTTACGTGATATCTCCAGTTCGGCATTGGCAAGCTTTAACGCTTCTATCTCCAGCTCCAGTTCGTTTTGCCGGATTCTGGCGTTTCGCAGGAGCCTGGATGTATTCACGACCGTGCCTGGCATGGCAGAATCGTTGCTGGGCGGGACCTTTGGTTTGTCAGCGGAAATGTTTTTCACCCGTTAGCCTTTATGTAATTCACTCCGAGGGCATCAGCGGTAAGGATGGCGGCTTCCACCATGTCGGCGGAAACCGGGAACCAGGTTGAATGAATGGTTTCGCCATCTGCAACAGTAGCTTCCGCCACTTGCCTGATATCTCCCGGCGATGGGTCGATTATGTCCAGGTCCTGCAGGCGTAGCGGCAGTCCGGTTTCGAAGCAGAAATCCTGGACCTCCCTGATGGAACTTTTTGGCCGCCCTTCAAGTACGAGCTGGGCAATGACACCAAAGGCAACTTTTTCTCCATGGAGTTTGTTTCTTGTAGATGGCAGTGCAGTCAATCCATTGTGAATCGAATGAGCCCCCGCGTGGCCTCCGTTTTCAGAACTCAGGCCGCTCAGCAGCGTATTTGCCTCTACAATCGCTTCAACAGCCGGAGTAACGACTTTTTTTTCTACGGACAGCTTTGCCTGCAGTCCAGATTCAAGCAATGTTTCGTAGCAGAGCCGTGCCAGTGCCCTGGTCGCCAATGTTGGAAGACCTCCCCCTGTAAGCGGGTTAGGTTTTCCGCTTCTGAAACATGTGTCGGATTCCCAGAATGTGGCCAAAGCATCACCCATGCCGGCAACAAGAAACCTGGCCGGCGATTGAGCCACCAAAGTCGTGTCGACCAGAACGCAATCCGGGTTTCTTCTCAAAAACAGGTATCGTTCGAATACACCCGTTTCGTTGTAAATTACCGACAGTGCCGAACAGGGGGCGTCTGTCGAAATAACGGTCGGTATGACAATGACCGGCACTTTCATTTCATGCGAAACTGCCTTGCCGGCGTCGATGGAGGCCCCTCCACCCAGAGCGATTATGATGTCGGCCCGGTTCGCCGCCGCGATTCCGGTGATCCGCCTGATCTCCAGCTGGGACGAGATTCCCTGGAAGCATTCCTGGAAACAGGGGATCTCCTTTTCTGCGAGACTCGCACGTATGGCTTCGCCGCACAGGGACAGCGCGGTCTTTCCTCCGATAACCAGCGCACAGTTACCGATTCTCGCAGCGTGCAGGCCAATCTCCCTGATGGTGCCGGCACCCTGAACGTATCGCCCCGGCGATAGCAGCATCCTGCTCATGAAATCCCCCTTTCGGCTCAGTAGCCCCCGCAGATGCCGTCCATCGGTACCTGCTTGACGGGTATCTGCGTCACGTCCTCTTTTTCCCCGGCCTCGTCCGGTTTATCAGGCTCTTTGCCAGGTTCGGAGGGCTTCGTTGTTGCAGGCTTGTCTTCAATTCGATTGACGTCGTCAGGTTCTGTCATGATGTCTCTCTCCAGTTTTATGCGATGGGGAGTGTCAAGTGCTTACCCCGCATGCGGTTTGCCGACTTCATCAAGACTTATGGTCCCATGGCCGCCTTCAACATTGGGAGCTGTGTCTCCCAAATGGGCGGCACACAGATTTTTAGAGCTGTTTGCCCTGGCTCCGCATTGTTTGCATTCGACTGTGGGCTTGTCTGAAAGGCTTGCGATGCAATCTTCCATTCCCTGTCTTTTGAGGGCGCACATATGCATCTGGTGGTATTTACTGTCGCAACTCATCTTTACTCCTTCTGTGTCGGTATATGTTTTTGTCCATTACCAGTGGCTGCGGCCGGAGGGTTCAAAAACCGTTTCTCCGCCACCGCTCACGCCACGAGTATAATAATCCTTGGAGTCATAAACTTCGGCCGCCTTGGCCTCCAGCAGTCGTTTCCTGTCAACCGGGTGGGCATGGTCGGCATAAATGTCGCGCAGCAGGTCTTCCACAACCAGGCTGAGGTCCTCGACGGTTTTCACAACCTCCACCTTGTCACAATATGAACCGTATATATCCATCAGGCAGTCGCCACGCTTCCAGGTATCGCGTTCCTCCGGTGTAAGCCACAGCATGTAGCGGGCCTTCTCGCGGATTTCGTCCAAAACCCAGTCATTGGCCTCGTCGTAATTGTTGCGTGCGTCTCCCAGGATGATGAAGGCTGGCCTGCCGCGCAGATTTTCCAGATATCTTTTCTTGAATGCCAGAAAAACCTGGCCGAAACTGCTATTTGCATCCAGATCGACAATATCGCCCTTGTCGATGGTTTCCATCAGATCGTTGACTGGCATGTTGGCCAGCATTTCAGTTATTTCCGCTACTTCGCGGTTGAAAATGAAGCTGCGTACATCCAGCATCTGGTTGTGCAGCGTGTGCAGCAGCAGAAGCATGAAACGTGAGGCGTGACTTACTGAAAAGCTGACATCGCAGAGAACCACCAGGCGTGGTTTCTCCCGCCGTTTACGGCGCAGCGCCACCTGGAACGGGACCATGTCATGTCGGTAATTCTTCTGGATGGTCTTGATCACATGCAGCTTGCCGCGATTCTGGTTGTTCTTCATCCGCTTCATGTCTTTGCGAAGGCGCATCAACATGCGTGAAACCACGTCCTGCATGGCGATCTGTTCTTCATGGGTAAAGGTGATTCCTGTCGGGGCGCTGTTGCTTTTGTTGAGCTCGATCGTGAGCGGGTTCTGGGTGTAGCGCCGTGTCGGCCTCGGTGCTTTTGACTTTCCGCGATACCCCTTCATCTGTACCACGATCTCATTGCCGTCAGAATCATCGGGGTCGATTTCGGTCAGGCTCTTCAACTCCTGCAAATCCTCCGGATTGATGTCGCTGTCGAGCTTCAGCAGGGGGCCCTGCTCGTCGTGGTCGTCGTCCCGGCGCTGGTTGAGGTAGTTGAATTCCCCCTCCATGTCGACGAGGGCGGCCTCCATCAGTTCCGGAACATTCGTTTCAGGGTCGAAGAACTTGTAGCGGCTGAAATATCGGTTAAAAACCTCGTTGAATACCGGGATGTCATTGACATTTTTCACCAGTGTCAGCCGC
>JACRCG010000324.1 GCA_016219145.1 Deltaproteobacteria bacterium
AGGTGCCATCGGGGCTTACGACGAAACCGGTTGCCTGGCCTTCGACCTGTCCACCTCTACAGAAACCCTGATCCAGGCGGTAGATGCAACCCTGACGGAATTGCTTAAGATCGCCCGGAACCCGGTGCCGGAGGTGGAGTTGGAGCGGGTGCGGCATTCCTATATCTTCGATCTCGACTACAGCCGGGATTCGGCTTACGAAATGGGAGGGCGCTACGGCTGGGGTGAACTGATGGGGGTTGTACGGAGTATCGAGGAAGATCAGGCCGAGGCCCGCCAGATAACGTCCGCCATGTTGCAGGAAACCGCCCGGGCCCTGTTTGCACCGGGAAACCTGCGACTGGTTGCCGTCGGTCCATGGAAACGCGGGATGAAAAAGGAGTTAAAGCAACTGGTCGAAAGATATGCGGCGCAATTCTGAGAGTTGTATGCCGGACTTCAAGCGACCAAACGATCCCTGTCAAAATCCTTTCGTGATTTCAGAAGCCCCGCCAGAACGGTTTCAAACGCTTGGTCCAGTCGGTTGAAACTGATTCCGATGCCGGGCGCGTACCTTTGCCCCCAGGGCTTGATCCAGCGGATGGTGGCATCGACATCCAGCCCGAATTCAGGGAAGGTAACCGTTAAAACGGATTCCGCTGAAAACTTTTCGGCGGAGACATCCACAATAAATGCTCCCCCCCATGACAGATTCAAAGTAAAACCCCGAAATTTCTCCCCTTTATATCTAATGACAGTAGCATGACAGCCAGGATGCCTCCGAAAGGCCCGCAGCTTGCGCGGAACAAAGGCGGGACAGGTCACATTCAGGAAATCATTCAGGTTCTTGTCCTGCTTTGCGCTTCCGGGCATGGTCATCGGCACCAGCACAGACCCGATCGCCCTTACCCGCAATGTCGGAAAGAAGTTGGCCAGCGTGTAGGCAACGATTTTCTCTTCACCCTTCGACTTCACTATTGACGGCAGATCCACCAATATTCCGCTGTAAAGCCCCTGCAGAGCCAGTTCTTCAGCTTCGCAAAAGGTATTGCAGGCCACGGATGCGGCATCGCTGCCGGCCAGCGTAGCCGTCAACGAAGCCCTCGTGTCATCGGAGTATGAAACGACCAGTATCGGATGTGGCAAAGAGGACATTATCGATGCTGATGATTATCAGTCTTCAAGGGAGAGCGACACCATGAACCATTCTTCATCGGTGGCAAGCTTGAGGGTAATGTTTTCAATGTTGCTGCCGGAAGTGACGGTATAGTCGGAACCGTTAACGACAGAAGGGGTCGAGAGCTGTATGTCACTCCCCCCCTTGGAGAGATGCTGTTTGAAAGAACCGGCGATCATGTTGGCGATCTCACCCATCGCGTCATTGACGTCATCGTCAATCTCGGTCACCTCCATACCCAGCATCAGCGAGGTGAAGGAAATTGCCAGCGGCCAGGGGACATGGATACTGACCAGACCGCTGTAGGAACCGGCCAGGCCGACCATCGCGGTCAGGCAATTCTTGAAATGGCTGGTCAGGTCCATCTGCGGCGGAAGATACATGATATCTTCCACTCCTACCATCGATGAGAATATTTCCTGCACATCCTTGGTAAGCACTCTGGTGAGACGCTCTTCGGTAGTGTTCAACGCACTCAGAGTTTCCGGTTTTAAAGGCATCGCCAACTCCTTGAAGTTAAATTACATGCAATAACGCTGGATCGATCTGGAGAGCAGCATTTTGTTACCCTTCCGGATCAGCATCCTTTGGCTGTTTCTCGGAAAACCCGGGGTAAAGCTTCTGTATGCATTCATTGCAAAGCGCGTGTGAAAATATCAGATCCGTATGTTTACTGAGAAATGCTTCGATCTGGTTCCAGTAGCCCTTGTCATCACGGATCTTTTTGCAAGCGGCGCAGATCGGAATCAGGCCTCGCAAGGTTTTAACTTTTGCGGCCGACTCACGCAGTTCCACGATAAGCTGTTCGTTTGATTCCTGTATGATGCTGCGTTGCGCTATTTCCAAAGCCAGCTTGCGGTTGATCCGTTCAAGTTCGGCAGTGCGCGCCGCCAGCATAGCACGCTGTTGATGAAAAATCAGGTGGTTTTTTACCCGAAGCCTTACCAGAGAAGGACTGAATGGCTTATGGATATAATCTCCGGCCCCCAACTCCAGCCCTTCATATTCGCATTCCTCCTCACCCAGAGCAGTAATGTAGAGCACCGGTGTATCCTTGTGGGCAGGCAGTCTCCTGATGGCGCGAAACACCTCATATCCGTCCATCTCCGGCATCAGCACATCCAGAAGCACCAGATCGACCGGCACGCTCGAAACTATTTCCAAAGCCTCCTGTCCGCTGTGCGCCGTTATCACCCGGTACTCACCTTCCAGAAGGCTAATCAACATTTCAACGCTCATCGGCTCGTCATCTACAACCAGAATGGTGGCGGTGTTTTCCATGAACTCTCCTGAACTCTTTCCACACTGCCGCTGCAGTATTTTTGATGGCTGTAATGTTGCCGGACTCCTTTTTCCATATCCGGATGCGGCTTATTGCAATATTACCTCAAAAATTTTCAATATCTGGTTTCAAGGACATCTATTTTTATCCTGCCGATGATTGAGATTATCGGAGCCATGTTTTCCGGCAGATGACCTTCCAGCAGCTTGAGGTGCGTCGGATCCGACGGTAACTGTCCATAGGTCGGATCAACCGAATGCCACCTGTCACCGATATAGCTCTCGGCCCAGCTGTGATAGAGGAATCCCTTGCCCTCTATGTAGACCAGGCCGGACACAAATCGGGTCGGTATACCGGCGGCCCGCGCCAGTGCGGTGTAGAGGCGGGCATGGGTCTGACAGTTGCCCGAACGTGACTTGAGACTTTCAACCGCAGAGCCGCCATCATCCACGGTATCTTTGAGCCACTCCGCGGTCCACGCGGCCAGCAGCCTTACCACTTCCTCCTGGTTTTTCACACCGAGTGCCAGCGTCTTGGCCTGGGCAACTATTTCAGTCGCGTCAGACTCGATCTTGTCGGCCGGTTTAAGATATTCTTCAAGCGGTTTTGCCGCCGCAACAGCCTGAACCAGCGAACCGGTTTTGATGTTTATTTTACCGGGGCCATTATGTTCAACCAGCTGCCCCCCCTCCTGAAGCAACGGCAACGCATCATTCCAGCCGCTGATTTCAACCGCCAGCGCAGTCAGTTTCTTCGGCTCCCTGATGGGGGGAGTGATTCTCACCAGGCTGAAATCATAGATCAGATCTTTCTTTGCCAGGGCCAGATTTCCAACGAATGACCCCAGTAATTTCGGATCTTCTGCCCTGGTGGTAACCAGTCCATCCCGTACCGATTCCAGCAGGGTGTTGCCCTGACTGTCGATCCAGATGTCATTACTGACAAACGGATACAGGTTGTTGCGAATCTTTATCGCCGGAAGTCCGTCGGGAGTTTTTTCCTCCCCCAGCACGGATATCTTCACGTCCTTTATTTTCAGCTCCTCCGGATCAAAAACAGACAATTTGTATGATTTGCCCGCCGACGCGTCACGCATAAGCGGATAAATATTGAGGGCCGGCCCGGGAAAGACCTCGCCCCGAAACCTGAGCTGCTTCTCGACTGTTTTTCCACCGCTCTCGTTTTTCAACCTGAGCGAACCTTCAACCGCTTTGCCGCTGACCCGTGAAGAGGCTCCGTTTATGGTCTGTTCCACATCGAATGAGCGCAGACCCATCCCCTTGGACACAAGGTATGTCTCACGCATCGAAGCATCCTTGGAGAAGCCCATCACCTTCATCTGGACGCTGCCGAAGCCTTCCATGCGATATCCGTCGGATGTTTCACTGATTGTCTGCCGATAAAAGCCTACCCGGTCGGTATCCACGTAAATTCCGAACCATCGTTCCGATATGGGCGGGGTGTCGATCTTTTTGATTGGCGCTGCAGATACGTTCAGTACGCTGCACAACAACAGCATCAGCGCTGCTATCAACTTGCTGCAGATGTTCATGGGAAATTCCTTTATGCGGATACTAAAAACGCCACCGATCATCAAGCCAGTTTCCTGAGAGATTTCGGCGGCGTCCTTGATCCGGTTGTAGCTGGTTCTATTAGGTGAATATCGGGTATTTGACCACTTCCGGGTGTCTCTCCACCGGTTTCAGGGGTACTGTTTCGAAGTATTGTACGTTACGGTTGGAAGGTTCATGGCTCGTGGAATTCAACCCGGTTCCTGCCGTTGCTCTTGGCGCGGTAGAGAGCATCGTCGGCCAGCTTGATAAAGGCATCCACCGTAGTCACGCCTGTAATCGGAAAACAGGCGACTCCCAGGCTTGCCGTTATGTTCAGCGGAGCAAGAGCCCCGCTGAACTTGAGCGCCTGTACGGAGAGCCGTATCCGGTCGGCAACAAAGACAGCCTCCTTGAGAGTCGAGTCAGGAAGGATGGAAATGAATTCTTCCCCCCCGTAACGGGCCGCGCAGTCATAACTGCGCAACTCTTTCTGCAACTGGGTGGCGACCCTCTGCAGAACGACATCACCCTGCAGGTGTCCGTACGTGTCGTTAACCTTCTTGAAAAGATCAATGTCCAGCATTATCAACGAAAGGTGACCGCCCTTCCGGACGGAACGCTGTAATTCCTTGTCCAATGCCTCCATCATGTAGCGCCGGTTGAACAACCCGGTCAGATGGTCGGTGTTTGACAGCTCCAGGAGAAGTTCGTTGGAGCGTTTCAGATCGTCCTGCAGGTTCTTGATTTTGAGATGGACTTTAACTCTTGCGACCAGCTCCTCGGGATCGAATGGCTTGGTAATGTAGTCACTGGCACCCTGTTCGAGTCCCTTGATTTTAAGCTCACGGTCATTCATGCCGGTCAGGATCAGAACCGGAACATCCTGCAGGTCCGGGCGAGCCTTGAGCATGCTCAGAAACTTGAACCCGTCGATGCGCGGCATCTCCAGATCGCACAGGATGATGTCCACCGGAGCGGAAAGCAGCTTCTTGAATCCCTCCAGTCCATCTTCCGCCTCGTAGTAGCGGGAGAACAGGTCGAATGTTTCAAGAGTCTTTATGATCCGCTCTCTGATAGTGCTGGAATCATCTATGATAAGAACGCTGTTGGCCATTTCTCCGGACTCTACCCCAAATAGCACCGAAACTCAATTTTAAAAATTGCTATCTGCGTGGATATTCTGAA
>JACRCG010000322.1 GCA_016219145.1 Deltaproteobacteria bacterium
GATGAAGGCGATCAGCACCGAGATCGGCAGCGTCAACACTATTACCAGGGCGCTCTGGAAGTGCAGCAGAAAAACCAGAATCACCAGTGAGACGACTACAGATTCCTCCAGCAGATTCTTCTTCAGGGTGTCCACAGCCCGCATGATCAGATCGGAGCGGTCATAGGAAACCATGATCCTGACGCCGGGAGGCAACCCCTTCTCCAGCTCCTTGATCTTGACCTTGACCCGGTCAATGACATCCTTGGCGTTCTCGCCGTAGCGCATAACCACGATGCCGCCCACCGCCTCACCTTCGCCGTTCATGTCCAGCATACCACGCCGGATCGCGCCACCCATCTGGACAGTGCCGAGATTCTTCAGGTATATGGGAGTGCCGCGCATGTCGGCTCCGACCACGATATTCTCCAGATCGGCCTTGGATTTGACATAGCCACGACCACGAATCAGATATTCCGCATCGGCCTGCTCGATCAGTTTGCCGCCCACATCCTTATTGGCTGCCTTGACCGCCTCCATGACCTTGCCGGTTCTGATTTTGTAGGCAAAGAGCTTGTTTGGATCGAGATCAATCTGATATTCCCGCACCAGACCACCGATTGAAGCGACCTCGGCCACTCCTTGTACGGTATTGAGCTGATAACGGACAAACCAGTCCTGCAAAGTCCGGAGCTGTTCCAGATCGTAGCCCTTGCCTTCGATGGTGTACCAGAAGACATGTCCGACGCCGGTGCCGTCAGGCCCCAGAGTAGGAACCACACCGGGCGGCAGCAGCGATGCGGCATAATTCAAACGCTCCAGCACGCGAGTTCTGGCCCAGTAGATATCGGCCTTGTCCTCAAAGATCACGTAGATCATCGAAAAACCGAATGCGGAGGAGGCGCGCACGGCCCGCACCTGCGGCAGCCCTTGCAGGTTGACTGCCAGCGGGTAGGTGACCTGGTCTTCCACCACCTGCGGCGAACGCCCGGGGTAGTCGGTAAAGACAATCACCTGGTTGTCGGACAGATCCGGAATAGCGTCCACCGGAGTTTTGTAGACCGACCAGACACCCCAGGCGATAATCAGCCCGAACATCATCAGGATTATGACCCGGTTGCGGGCGGAATATTCGATAATTTTTTCGATCATTAGATAAGTCCTCTACTGCAATAGAACGCGGATGACGCGGATTGAGCGGATCTACGCGGATTTTTGAAACGAATTGGTAAAGACGATTCTTTTGAACTCCGGTTTTGGACCAAAATTGAATAGCAAGCCGACCTCTTTTTGGGTTGCTTTCAGATAGTTTATCAGTTGCGTAGCATGCTCATCTCTAAGACATTCTGCCGCTTTCAATTCGAGTACAACCAGATCGTTCACAATAAGATCGGCAAAGTATTCACCAACTTGCCGTTTTTCATAAAAGACCTGAATCGGATGTTGCTGAAGCACCTGAAAACCAGAATTAACAAGCTCAATCAACAAAGCATTTTCATAGACTTTTTCAAGAAAACCATACCCAAGGGCGTTGTATACCTTGTAAAATGCCTTAAGAATCCCGTCCGTAATATCAGAATGAAGCATACAACTTCCCCTCTTTAACAAATCCGTGCAAATCCGCTCAATCCGCGTCATCCGCGTTCTATTGCCTTTGTATTTACCTTTCGCCATCACATCTTCATATCATCCATCTTCAGCGTTCCCTTTTTCGCCGGTGTTTCCTGCTTTTTCTCATCCGGCTTGGCTCCGCCGGTATGCTGACTGTGATCCGCGCCGCTACCACCTTTAAGCTGCGATTCCGAGTCAATCAGATAGCCACCGGATACTGCCACCTTGTCTCCCGGTTTGAGACCGGACAGTATCTGAACCCTTTCGCCAACCCGCTCACCAACCTGCACGTCACGCGGTTCGAACATCCCCGGCGAGGTTTCAATCCAGACCACCTGCCTTTTGCCTGTATCGATAAGCGCCGTAGCCGGGACGACAATTCCCTTGACCAGCGGGACTTTGATGATCGCGTTGACAAACATGTCAGGCTTGAGCGTCATGCCCGGGTTTGCCATTTCGACGCGAGCCTTGACGGTGTGGGTCTTGGGATCGTGAAACGGGTAGAGAAAACTGATCCTGCCGCTGGATGCAATCTTGTGATCGGCAGAGGAGCGGATTTCAACCTGCTGGCCGACCCGCACATACGGCACTTCGTTTTCAAAGACATCGATCTCCACCCACACCTTGGAAAGATCGGCGATATTGAACAGTACTTCGCCGGTGTTGACGTACTGCCCCTGCTGGACCATTTTTTCGATAACAACCCCTGAAAGCGGTGTATAGATCGGCAGGCGGATGTTGGGCTTGCCCGCTTTTTCCAGCTCGGCGATCTGGCTCTCTTTGACCCCGAACAGCATCAGGCGCTGCCTGGACGATGCAACCAGCCCGTCTCCGTTCTGGGCAATGGATGGAATTGTGGAGTTTTTAAGCTGCTCGCGGCTCTTGACCGCCAGCAGATATTCCTGCTGGGTTGCCAGAAGATCGGGGGAGTAGATTTCTGCCACCGGCTTGTCCTTGCTGACATAGGCACCGACCGTGTTGACATGCAGCTGGTCGATGCGACCGGCTATCCAGGCCGTGACTTTGGCCTGGCGGGACTGATCGTACTGCACGATGCCGACGGCATTGATTTCCTTGTTGAGAGTCGAAAACGCGGCTTCCACCGTGGCAACATTTGCCATGACCCGCTGGGTCGGAGAAAGCGATACGTGACCAAGCATGTCGGCTTGCTGTTTCTGCTCAGGGGTCTGGGCAGCGCCGGCAGGGGCCGAGTCCAGCTTTTTAATCAGCTCCATGCCGCAGATCGGGCAGCTACCGGGCTTGTCCTTGATGATAAAGGGGTGCATGGAACAGGTCCAGAGCTGAATCTTGTGTTCCAGCCTGGAATGACCGCCGCCATCGTCCTTGAACCATCCCTTGAAGTAGAAC
>JACRCG010000321.1 GCA_016219145.1 Deltaproteobacteria bacterium
CGGCAACATGCCGGCCCAAATCCAGGACATTTCAAGACGGCAGCAGATTTCCCCCCGCTATCTCGAACAGATTTTTCAGAGCCTGAAACGGGCCGGAATCCTCAAAAGCAAGCGAGGCCCCAAGGGGGGCTACTGTCTCGCCAAAAGCCTCGACCAGATTACGGTCCTTGAGATTCTCAACGCCACTGAGCAGGACATACTGCTGGTGGACTGCGCCGGAGCGACAACCAAAAAGCGCAAACGCAAGACGGAATGCCCCTTCGAGGGCAAATGCATTACCCAGACCGTCTGGGAAGATGCAAACACCCTTCTTAATCAGCTATTCTCCGGCATGACCCTGCAGACCCTCTGTCAGCGTGCCCATGACATGGGCATCAAGAAAGAGGCTGATCACCGGGTCATGTATTACATTTAACAACCGGAACTTTCCCTGAAATACTATCACGCTCCTGACGGGGCGTTTTTAGTTTGTAAGCAGAAGGAATACAAAATGCCTGACCACAAATACGAAGAGTTGAAGCGGCTTCTGCGTGAAATGGGTTCTGTCATGGTGGCATTCTCGGGTGGCGTGGACTCTACCTTGCTGCTCAAGACAGCCATCGACGAATTACAGGACCGGGCCATTGCCATCACAATCCGGGCGCCATTTCACAGCCGAGCGGAGTTGTCGGAAGCCAGGCAGATGGCGGAAGAAATCGGCGCCAGACAGATAGTCTATGATGCGCGGCAGCTGGACTTGGGTGCCATCGCGAACAACCCTCCCGAACGTTGCTACATCTGCAAACAATCCATCTTCAGTATTTGCCGGTCGATTGCCGTGGAAAACGGTTTTTCCTGGCTGGCGGATGGCAGCAACAGCGACGATCTTGATGATTATCGCCCCGGACGCCGTGCGCTGGAGGAACTGGGGGTGCGCAGCCCGCTGCTGGAAGCCGGCATGACAAAAGCCGACATCAGGGAACTGAGCCGGCGCCTTGGATTGCGGACTTGGAACAAGCCGGCCATGACCTGCCTTCTGACCCGGTTTCCCCATGGAGTCAGGATAACTGAGGAGCGCCTGACAATGGTGGAAAATTGCGAGGAATTTCTGAGAAAGAACGGATTCGCTCAGTTCCGGGTACGCGTACATGAGGACACCGCAAGAATCGAACTTGAGGATGCTGACCTGGTGCGTTTTATGGACGAGAAACTGCGTGCTGCTGTTTGTGCCTTCTTTCACACAGAAGGCTTCAGACGGGTGACGCTGGATCTGGAAGGATACCGTTGCGGCTCGATGAATCAACCTGGCTGAGTTCATGGTGTTTTCGAAACCACGGTATTATGGTGATGTTTCACTGTTGCATTAGTATCGGCTCAATGCTAGTGTACTTTTTTGACACTGGAGGGAGCCGGGAATGATTGATACTGTAGACTTTTACCGCGAAGTACTCGACAATTTATACGATGGAATATTCTTTGTTGATAAAGAAGGCATGATCACCTACTGGAACAAGGGCGCCACAAAACTGACCGGCTACAGCTCTGCCGATGTACAGGGCAGGAACTATTGCGATATCTTCAGGCCGCTCGACAAACATGGCAAGCTGCTTTGCGCATTTGACGCCTGTCCGATTCGGAAGGTACTTGATTCGGCCACTCTGACCGAAGTTGAAGCCTATATCTGTCACAAGGAAGGACATCTGCTGCCCATATCCATCAGAATTGCCCCGGTACGGGAGGTGGGACAGCATTTTGTAATCGCAGTCGAAATATACAGCGGAGACTCACCCCGCTACGTCATGCGCCAGAGACTCGAAGAGCTTCAGGAAATGGCAATGCATGACCCCTTGACCGGCATCGCCAACCGGCGCTTCGTCGAAATCAATATTACCGCAAGACTGGAAGAACTGAAGCGTTATGGTTTCCCCTTTGCGATCGCCTTCATAGATGTCGATCGCTTCAAATCGATCAATGACTCACACGGCCATGCAGTGGGGGACCGTATCCTGAAAATGGTCAGCGCCACACTGGCAAACAGCCTGCGTTCGTTTGATATTATCGGACGCTGGGGTGGGGAGGAATTTGTAATCCTGCTGATTAACGTCAAACAAAGCGATCTGCTCAAACTGTCCGACCGTTTTCTCAGACTGGTGGAAAAATCGACCCTGACCCTGGATGACGACAGGGCTCTGAACGCCACTGTTTCCATCGGAGCCACACTTGCGCGGGTTGGCGACACGGCCGAGACTCTGATTGAGCGGGCCGACAAGCTGATGTATGAAAGTAAAAGACGGGGTAGAAATATGGTTTCAGTGGAACAGGATCAGGCTTAACCCCATATTTAACCTGCCCGCATACGCCCCCCGGCCAACTTACAGGTCAAGTATCATAGCGTTCTCGTCGCAATCCGGGAATTTTGCGCATTTGATGCAATCGCCCCAGACCTTGTGCGGGAGTTCAGCCTTATCCACCAGACGAAAGCCATGTTTGCCGAAAAACTCCGGTTTGTATGTCAGGCAGAAGACCCGGTTCAAACCGATCTGCCGGGCTTCGGCAATGCAGGCCTGCACCAGCTGGCTGCCGATCCCCTTGCGGCCCGCATCCTCTGTAACGGCCACTGACCGCACCTCCGCCAGATCCTCCCAGACGATGTGCAGCGCGGCTGCTCCCAGCAGTTTGCCATCTTCCTCGAAAACATAAAAATCACGCAAAGACTCGTAGAGTTCGGACAGCGAGCGGGAGAGCATGTCTCCACGATTGGCAAAGGTCATCAACAACTTCTGGATATCTTTTACATCCCCTATCCTGGCTTTTCTGATCATCACGATTCCTTTCCTGACCCTGGTAAACAGGACAAGTGTGCTTGCGAACTGGTTTTACAGGAGCGAAGCAGATAAAACTACTCATATTCTACGAATCAGTACCAACCGTGACAACTGTCGGCTTCAAAACCCTTATCAGTTCACCCGGCTCGATTCCGACCAGATAACCTCGCTTGCCGCCGTTGATATAGATCTTCGGCAGTCCGGCAATGGTTTTCTCCATATATACCGGCATTTGGCGACGTGTTCCGAAGGGGGAGGTCCCCCCCACCATGTAACCGGTGTGTTTCTGGGCGATGTCGGGAGAACATGGTGAAACATGCTTTGCGGCGATTATTCTGGCCAGCTCGCGGGTTGACACCTGGCGGTCTCCATGCATCAGAACTATCAGCGGTTGCCGGCTTTCGTCCTCCATCACCAGGGTCTTGATGACGGCATGTTCATCGACTCCAAGCTCGCAGGAAGAGACCGAAGTCCCTCCCTTTTCCTGGTAAGCGTAGAGATGGTCCGTGAAATTAACCTTTTCGGCTCGCAGCATCCGCACCGCAGCGGTTACGGGAGTCTTTTCCTTTGCCATAACCAAAACCCCTTGTAATCTGACAGTTATCTGGCGTTCAACAGATACGCGGCAGCTGTTCCCCGGACAGCATCTCCACCGCACGCATACCGCCGACCACTGTTTCCATCCGGACCCGTCCCGCCGGGGATTCCTCAACCGTGCCGATCAC
This sequence comes from Deltaproteobacteria bacterium, assembly GCA_016219145.1. Lineage (GTDB taxonomy): Bacteria > Desulfobacterota > Desulfuromonadia > Geobacterales > Pseudopelobacteraceae > JACRCG01. The sequence goes on from JACRCG010000321.1 coordinate 3,530, forward strand.
TGCGGCGTTGGCGCCGAGCTGGTGGCGCCTGATGGCCGCCAGGGCCGCATCCGCCGCATCCGGCGCCACAAACGCCAGCAATTTCCCTTCGTTTGCTACGAAAAGCGGATCCAGCCCCAGAATCGAACAGACTCCACGCACGGCCGGATTAACCGGCAACGCCTCCTCGCGCAGTGTGATCGATACAGCGGACTGCTGGGCGATTTCCTTGATGGTCGTGGCTACACCGCCACGGGTCGGATCGCGCAGCACGTGCAGGGAATCCCCCACCGCGGCTATTATTTCAGCTGCAAGACCGTTCAGTGCCGCCGAGTCGCTGACGATATCGGTGCCGACTTCAAGCCCTTCGCGACCGGCCATTACCGCGATGCCGTGGTCACCGATCGTACCGCTGATGATAATTACGTCTCCAGCCCTGGCATTGGCACCGTGGATCGTGATCTGATGTTCCACTGCACCGATGCCGGAGGTATTTATGAAGATCTTGTCGGCTTTGCCGCGCGGAACGACCTTGGTATCCCCGGTTACGATACGCACACCGGCCGCATCGGCTGCCTGGCGCATGTCTTCAAGAATCGTCTTGAGGTCGGACCTGCTGAAACCTTCCTCAATAATCAGACCGACACTCAGCCAGAGCGGCCTGGCTCCCATCATGGCCAGATCGTTGACCGTGCCATGTACAGCCAGGCTACCGATGGTGCCACCAGGGAAAAAGATCGGATCTACAACGAATGAATCGGTGGTATAGGCCAGGCGGCCGGAAACCGGCTCCAAAAGAGCGGCATCGTTCTGTTGCGTGACTTCCGTCCCGCTAACGGCAGGAATGATAAGTTCATCAAGCAGCTGGTGCGAAAGCCTGCCACCGCTGCCATGGCCGAGCAGGATAATATCGTTATTCACAGTATGGGTACTCTCCCGTGCTATTTTGGCAAGAGGATAACATGTATCTCCTTTGATGTCACGGCAGCTTTTTCTGTTCACATGAGAGCATGGTTCGTGTTAAACAGTACTATTGTAATTATCACGCTGGAGGATTTGATGACTGAATATCTACCTATGACAAAACTGCCTGCAACAGGCGGATATAAAGCAGGAGATGTGCTGGTGCTGGTGGGCGAGCTTTTCGGACGGGGTTATGCCAATGGCCTGATCGAAGAAGCCAGGCGAATTGGCATGACCGTGATCGGTACCACCGTGGGACGCCGCGACAGCGACGGCACATTGCGCCCGTTGAATGCGGACGAACTGGCTGAATCCGAGTCACTTCTCGGCGGCAAGATCATCAACGTTCCACTGGAAGCAGGTTTCGACATGGAGTCGGTCGATGGGCAGCCTTCGATTTCCGAACTGCTTAAAAAGGCGCGACCGGACGATTGGGAATCAATCAGTTTCCCGGACGGACTCATAGAGAAAGCATGTTCCGCGGGTACAGCCCGTTTTCGCGCGGCCATCTCGCAAGTAACCAAAGAACTGGAAAAATGTATCCCGGCCGGGGCCAATATCTTACTGGCCCATTCAATGGCGGGCGGGATTCCCCGCGCCAGGGTTTTCATGCCGCTGCTGAATCGTGTTTTCAAGGGCACCGGAGACAAGTACCTGTCATCGGAGGCTTTCTGGAACTGCAGGCTGGGCCGCCTGTGCGATACCAGCTTCAACGAAGTCACCGCCGACACCTTCCGCTACCTGATCGAGGAGACATCCGGACTTCGTGAACGCGCCGCGGCCTCCGGCGCAAGAGTGAACTACTCCGCATACGGATATCACGGCACCGGTGTACTGGTAGGCGGCGATTATCGCTGGCAGTCATACACACCTTACGTGCAGGGTATCGCCAAGATGAGGCTGGAGAGCATCGCAGAGCAGGCAACTTCCAATGGCATTCCTGCTACTGTCTTCAACTGCCCGGAAATTCAGACCAACTCCAGCGCTCTCTTTTTGGGTGTTGAAATATCTCTTTACCCACTGATAACCGCGATCAGCCGTGAAGCCGGCCAGAGCGTTGCCGCGCCGATCGAGGCACGCTGCCAGGCCATGCTGAAAGATGGCGAAACAATGGCGCACCTGCTTGAAAGAGCCGATGCCTACCTGTCGTCCCCGATTCTGGAAAAGATCCTTGACTTCGAAACCTGGCCGCAACCGAACACACGCGAGCAGGCGGAACTGATGCTGGCCAGTTCTGCGGAACTGATGGGCATGCATAAGGACCAGAAGCAGCTGGTTTGCGCCGAGCTGTCACGAATCGTGTTCCTGTCAACCGGCAGACTGATGCTGCACGGCTCATGGGAACCCTCCGCTGCGGTGATATGGCTTAACCACGACATAATCGGCAGATTGCTGGCAGACCCGCTAGGCGCAGGCATAGCTTGACAGCACGGCCACACATCTGCAAATCACACGAGGAATTCATGAAAAAAGTATCCGGCCATATTGTTTCATTTATCTTTGCAGCCGCACTTATGCAGGGATGCTCCACAAGTCAGACACTGAACAAGTCTTCGGACGCCCTCTATAAGGAGGGAGAGAGCTTTTACCAGAGGGGCAGGTACGAGGAAGCAATTGCACAATGGAAAAAGGTCAAGGAGAGCTACCAGTCACCTGAGCTGAGCACCCAGGCTGAACTGCAAATCGCGGACGCCTACTTCCTGAACGGTGATTACATCGAAGCCGCCACGGCTTACGAGGACTTTCGCAAACTGCATCCCAGCCACCAGCAGGCCGGTTTCGCCCTGTTCCGCCAGGGCATGAGCAACTACAAGCAGATCAACGGCATCGACACCGACCAGACACCGGTAAAAAACGCTCTCACCATATTCGAATCGTATATCAAATTGTATCCGACCGGAGAACAACTTGTTGAAGTCCAGGAAAAGATACGTGATTGCATGGACAAACAGCTTCAATACGAATTATATGTAGGACGGTTCTATCTGAAAACCGGCGCCTACAAGTCAGCCATCGGGCGTTTCGAGGATGCCCTCAGACTTTACCCCGATCTGGCAAGGCGCGATGAGGCCCTGTACTATCTGGGCAGATCCTACCTGGAAGACGGGCAGAAAGCGAAAGGGCGCGAGGTTTTCGGAAAGCTTTCCTCAGAATTCCCCGGAAGCCCCTTCATTTCAGACGCCAACAAGGCGATGGACTCGTTCTTTTAAGTGCTGCCCCGACTTGCATGCATGCTGGGCTTGAGCACGGCTCTTTTGTCGGGCTGTAACGCACAGGATAAAGACCGACAGGCAATAGCGCAGGTTATCGAGTCCCGTTCCAGAGCACTGAATTCCCGCGACATTCCGTTATACCTTTCGTCGGTATCCCCGGACTACAGCGACAAGGGAAAAGACTTCCCACGCCTGAAGGAAAGTATCACCAGCAATTTCAACAACATCGAAAAGCTCTCCTACCAGCCGATGGAACATGCGATTTCCATATCCGGAAACCGTGCCGAAGCATCCGGAACATATCGCATGAAGATTATTACCCGCGGGAAGGAACTGGTTCTGGACGGCACGGAGCACCTCACGTTTGCCAGAGGTGCGCAAGGATGGAAAATCATTGCGGGGTTATAGAAAATGACCGGATATGAATCAGGCATGCTGGCGGCACTCGTTACGCTGGCCTACCTATTGGGATCAATTCCGACAGGACTTCTGCTTGGCAAGGCATACGGCATTGACGTGCGCAAGGAAGGAAGCGGCAATATCGGCGCAACCAACCTGTATCGGACGGTCGGTCGCAAGGTAGGGGCGATGACGCTTGTTGGCGATTGCCTGAAAGGACTGCTGCCGGTACTGGTCGTGAAATACAGCTCACTACCGCCTGACTATGCAGCTTGGGTTGGCCTGGCTGCATTCTGTGGACATGTCTTCTCGCTGTTTCTCAAATTCAAGGGTGGAAAGGGAGTGGCCACGGCACTCGGCGTATTTCTGGCCCTGGCGCCGATGGCGGTTGCAATTGCCATTGCGGTGTTCGCAGCGTTCATGTCTACCTGGCGCTATGTGTCACTCGGCTCTATTGCGGCAGCAGCAATCATGCCCGTTGCAGTCGCTATCAGGGGAGCTAGCAGAGCACTGATCACGGTCACGCTGATTATTGCGGTGGTTGTAATAATAAGGCACCATGAAAACATCCGGCGCTTGATTGCAGGCACTGAGAACCGTTTCAAGGCATAAGCACAACCGGACAAGCATTCAAACCATCGGACCCGTCCTGCTATTCTTTTTCTCCCGCATAGATCGTTGCAATCCCGAAAGTCAGCTCATGGAGATGTATATTACGGAAACCGGCCTCGGATATCATACGGGA
>JACRCG010000323.1 GCA_016219145.1 Deltaproteobacteria bacterium
AAGGCCAAGGGGAATAAGAAAAAATATGTTGTCGTGCCTGATTCCTCACACGGCACCAATCCGGCTTCAGCAGCCATTGCGGGTTATGAAATCATCACCGTGCCGACTGCGCCTTACGGCGACATGGATCTGGATTTATTCAGACAAGCCATGAACGATGAAGTTGCGGCGGTTATGATGACCTGTCCCAACACACTGGGACTGTTCAATCCTCATATTCGTGAGATCAGCGACATCGCCCATTCCCACGATGCCTTGATGTATTATGACGGCGCCAACCTTAATGCCATAATGGGGAAGGTCAAGCCGGGCGACGTCGGTTTTGATGTAATCCATGTCAATCTTCATAAAACCTTCGGCACACCCCATGGCGGTGGCGGTCCAGGGTCTGGCCCGGTTGGTGTGAAAAAGGAGCTGTTGCCGTACCTGCCGCTACCGCGTATTCTCAAGGGAGAAAACGGCCAATTAAGGCTGGAGACCGATCAGCCCGGCTCTATCGGGCGAACGGCAAATTTCTTCGGCAATTTTGGTGTGATGGCCAAGGCCTACGCCTACATCATCATGCTGGGGCGTGAAGGGCTGATTAATGTGTCGGAGCAGGCGGTTTTGAACGCCAACTATATCAAGGAAAAACTCAAGGCATACTACGACCTGCCATATGACATGACCTGCATGCATGAATGCGTATTTTCAGCCAGCAAACAGCTCGAACATGGCGTCCATGCCATTGATATCGCCAAATTCCTGATTGACAAAGGTTATCATCCTCCTACGGTCTATTTCCCGATGATCGTCAAGGAGGCCATCATGATCGAGCCGACCGAAACCGAAAGCAAGGCCACCATGGATGCTTTCATAGAGGTCATGATAGAGGCGGCCAAAACAGCCGAGAGCGATCCGCAGGCGCTGCATGACGCGCCGCTGACTATGCCGGTCGGCAGGCTGGACGAAACCAAAGCTGCCAGAGAGCAGAATGTATGCTGCCCGGTGTGACCTTCCGGGCGTCTGTCGGACTCTTGTAGCTTCGGATTCCGGTCAAGGAGCTTTATGACAGAATCTTCCGAACGTAACGATCTGGCTGGGTACGCCTGTACCAGCGCTGCTTCCAGGGGCCGCCGTCATGTTGAGGAGTTCCGCGACAACCGACCGGCCTTTGAGCGCGATCGTGATCGTATCATACACTGCGCCGCTTTCAGGCGACTGGAATATAAAACTCAGGTTTTTGTCAATCACGAGGGGGACTATTATCGCACCAGGTTGACGCACTCTCTGGAGGTGGCCCAGATAGGCCGCGCCATCGCCCGCAAACTGCATCTCAATGAAGAGTTGACCGAGGCTCTGGCATTGGCGCACGATCTCGGACATACCCCTTTCGGCCACACCGGTGAAGATGTGTTAAACCGTCTGATGCAGGGCTATGGCGGGTTTGAGCACAATCTGCAGTCATTCAGGGTGGTCGATGAGCTGGAGGAACGCTACCCTGAATTTAACGGTCTCAATCTGACCTGGGAGCTGCGCGAAGGTATCATAAAGCATGCCTCACCCTACGACGCGCCTACCGAAATCATGGCTGAATTCCTGCCGGGTCTGGTTCCATCCATTGAAGCACAGATTATCAACTATGCTGATGAAATTGCCTACAACAACCATGATATCGACGACGGACTGAAGGCCGGCTACATCACTCTGGAGATGCTGGAACAGGTAGATTTGTGGCGTGAAGTCTGCTGTACGGTCAAACAGAAATACCCTGCCATTGATGACAAGCGCCTGGTACTCCAGACTGTTAGCGCACTGATCGGAATTCTGATCGGTGACCTCTGCTGTACCATCTCCTCAAATATCGCAACTCATGAAATTACTTCGCTGGAAAAACTGCGGCAGGTTAACCGGACAATGGCCCACTTCGGCGACGTCATTACAGCCCGCAACATTGAATTAAAGCGATTCCTGTTCAAGAATCTGTATCGCCACCACAAGGTTGACAAGATGCGGGTCAAGGCCGAGATATTCATCACGCGACTATTTGAGACCTACCTGCGTTTTCCCAATCTGCTTCCGCCAAAATACCAGTCAAGGCTTGAGATGTTCGGGCTCCAGCGTGTCATATGCGACTACATAGCCGGAATGACGGACCGCTTTGCACTGGACGAGTACAAACGGCTGTTTGAGCCGTATGAAAGAGTTTGAAGATGACTGATATAGCCGCCAAATCTGAGCAGTACGATTTTTTTGCCTTCCTCTCTCGCATGCGCTATATCAGCCGCTGGGGGCTGATGCGTAACACCGTGCCGGAAAACATCCAGGAGCACAGTCTTGATGTAGCTGTCATCTCGCACGCCCTTGTAATGATCAGGAATACCTATTTCGCCGGAAATCTTGATGCATCCCGCGCGGCGCTCTACGCAATATTTCATGATGCCAGTGAGATCTTTACCGGCGACATGCCGACCCCGGTCAAACATTTCAACCCCAATTTCAAACGCTCTTTTCATCAACTGGAAGACCGCGCCAAAAGGAAACTGCTGGCCATGCTGCCTCCTGAACTGGCTGCCGAATATGAACCGCTCTTCTTTTTTGAGGAGCAACAGGAGTACGCGGTACTTGTAAAAGCGGCCGACAAGATTGCCGCGCTGGCCAAGTGCATCGAAGAAGGAAAGAGCGGCAACCATGAGTTCAGAAAGGCCGAGTCCGAGCATTTTGAGCAACTTTCGGCCAGCCCGTTGCCGGAAGTGCGCTATTTTCTGGATAAGTTTCTGCCCGGCTACCGCCTGTCCCTTGACGAGCTGAAGCTGGGATGAGATTGCATGCCGATGTTTAGTGACGATGGAGATAAACCCAATTAGTGGAGCATCAATATGAAACTCCCGAAAAATCTGCTTTCAGGCTGGCCGATTGCGGTTGTGTTGACACTGCTGATGCTTCTGATGCATCTGCTTCAGTGGCAGCCCCTTTCAACACTGGAAAATAAAACATACGATTTACGCCAGAAGATGCGCCAAGGCAAGCCTCGCGCTCCGGTGGTAATTGTTGCAGTTGACGATCCGAGTATTCTGAAACTGGGGCGCTGGCCCTGGCCCCGTACCTATATGGCTGAGCTGATTGATTACGTTGCTTCAGGCAAACCTTCAGTCATCGGACTTAATGTTCTGTATACCGAACCGGAGCGGAATGTCGGTCTGGATGAGATTCGCACTATCAAAAAACAGATGGAATCTGGCGGGAGGCTTGCTGGACAATTGGCAGGAATTCATGCCGCTCTTAGTGATGCGGAAAAGAGGCTTGACAGTGACGCGGAGCTGGCTGGTGCTATTCTGGCTGCTAAAAACGTTCTACTTCCGTTGTTTGTAACCGCTGGCGAACTTTCCGACGGAGACCTTAATTTTCCACCGACCCTGAAAAAGAATGCCCTTGAAGCGCCCAAGTCGGGATCCTATATCAATGCCGTCGAGGAAACGCTCCCAATAGCTCCGTTTATGGAAGCGGCAATGGGTCTTGGTCATATCAATCTGTTTCCTGATCATGATGGTGTTCTGAGAAACGAACCTCTCTTCGTGCAATACAAGGGGCATATCCTGCCTTCGCTTTCAATGCAGGCTGCCTTGGCTTTTTCAAACAAGAAGCTTGCTGATCTCACAATCAGTAGTGATCGGATCGCTTTCGGACAGGTATCAATACCGGTTGATTCCAAGGGGCGCATGCAGGTGGATTTTCGCGGCAAGTTCGGTACGTATCAGTATTATTCATTTATTGACGTACGGGAGGGGCGGATCTCTCCTGATGTATTCAAAAACAAGATTGTTCTGATCGGAATGGTTGCCACCGGAATCGCAAGTCTTGAGGTCACACCTGTACAGCCATCCTTCCCCGGTATCGAGATTACCGCAAATGCGATCGAGACGATACTGACCGGCACTACGATTTCCCGTCCATCATATTCCACCCCGATTGAAATGCTGTTAATGCTGATTATAGGGGCATTTCTGGCAGTTGCGCTGCCGCGTCTCAAAGCTGCTGTCAGTGCTGTTGTCTCGGCAGTGGTACTGCTGATCTGGAATGGAGTGGCGATCTGGCTTTTTGTCAGCCAGGGACAATGGCTGGCGATGGTGGCTCCGTCAGTTCTGCTGGCGGTAGGTTATACGATTATCACATCCACCCGTTTCATGGTGACCGAAAAGGGCAAGGAACTGGTCGAGAGCGACAGCATTGAAACCAACAAGATGCTGGGGCTTTCTTTCCAGGGGCAGGGACTTCTGGACCTGGCCTTTGAAAAGTTCAGAAAATGCCCGATCGACGACGGTACCATCAAGGATCTGCTCTATAATCTTGCGCTTGATTTCGAGCGCAAGCGGATGTTCAACAAGGCTGCGGCGGTTTATGAGCATATTCTGTCGGCCGGTGATTACAAAGACATCAAGGAGCGCATCGGCACTATGAAGCAGGCCGGCGAGACGATGATCTTCGGCGCGCCGGGGGGGCGCAAGGAGAATACCGTCATACTTCAAGGTGGTGGCGCGGCCCTGCCGACTATCGGACGTTTCGAGATCCAGAAGGAGCTTGGGCGCGGCGCTATGGGTACGGTCTATCTCGGCCGGGATCCCAAGATTAATCGAATGGTTGCAATCAAGACCATTCGTTTCGACGAAATCGAGCAGGAGCAGATACAGGAAGTCAAACAGCGCTTTTTCCGTGAAGCCGAGGCCGCCGGCGCCTTGAATCACCCCAATATAGTAACTATCTATGACGTGGGTGAAGATTACGATCTGGCCTATGTCGCCATGGAGCTTCTGGACGGCAGCGACCTGTGTGACTTTGTCAAGCCGACCCAGCGGCTGCCTTTTGCAGAGGTATTGAGGATTGTCGGCTGTGTGGCGGAGGGGCTCGATTTTGCCAATTCAAAAGGAATTGTCCATCGGGATATCAAGCCGGCCAACATCATGCGCCTCAAAAATGGAGACATAAAGATTGCCGACTTTGGGATTGCCCGCATTACGGCATCTTCCAGCACTCAGACCGGTATGATTCTGGGAACGCCCAGTTACATGTCGCCGGAGCAGGTGATGGGGCAGAAGGTGGATGGCCGCTCTGACCTGTTCTCTCTGGGGGTGGCGATGTACGAACTGCTCAGCTGTCGCAAGCCGTTCACCGGGGACAGCATTACCAATATCATGTTCAATATTGCAAACAAGCCGCCCCTGCTGCTGACAAAGATAGATCCTGACATACCGGAATGTTGCGCATTTATTGCCCACAAACTGCTGATGAAAGATATTACCAAGCGCTATCAAGCCGGACGAGAGGTTGCGGAACATTGCAAAATCTGCCGGCAGAAGTTGGGGTGAATTATGGACATGTCTGTTTTTGGAATTACAGATAAAGGCATGGTCAGGCCAGGCAATGAAGATGCTTTGCTGATCGACGAGAAGTTGGGACTTCTTGTTGTCGCTGACGGCATGGGTGGTCACAAGTGTGGAGAGGTCGCCAGTCACATGGCGATTGACATTCTGAAGGATTATATCGGCAAGCTTTCCGGCGGCGGTGATGCATTTATCGGGAATGTGGACACGCAGGTTTCAAGGCAGGCCAACCTGCTGGCGTCCGGCATCCGGCTTGCCAATCAGGCCATATTTGAGGCGGCCGCATCAAATCCCGCCTGGCAGGGAATGGGGACAACCGTGGTGGCGGTGCTGCTGAAGGATGGGGTCGCAGGAGTTGCCCACGCCGGTGACAGCAGGCTCTACCTGTTGCGCGGCGGACAGCTTTCTCAGATAACCGGAGATCATTCGCTTGTGGCCGAACAGGTCAGGCAAGGAGTAATAACAGCCGAAGAAGCGCTGAAATCGACCAGGAAGAACATTATTACCCGCGCCCTGGGGCAATGGCAGGATCTTGAGATCGAAATTCAGGATCTGAATCTGATCGATGGAGACCGGCTACTGCTCTGCTCTGATGGTTTAAACGGCATGGTGAGCGATCCTGAAATCGCCGCGCTGCTGGGGGCGTATCCTTTGCCAGAGCAAGCCTGCCATACGCTGATCGAGGTTGCCAATAGTTACGGCGGAAAGGACAATATTACGGCCGTAGTGGCGGCGTTTCGTGAAGAGAAGGGGTTCGTATCGGGGTTGATGAAGATGTTCCAGCGGGGGTAGTTCCGGGTATATCAGGTTTGTGTAACGCGTAATACCTTCAGATGTATACCGCCCATTCCTATAATGTCCCCCACGGCTATTTCGTGCTGCCTGATAGTTTGGCCGTTGACAGTTGTTCCGTTGGTGCTGTTAAGGTCGATGACCAGCAGTCTCCCGTTAACAACCTGGATTGCTGCGTGAGTTTTGGACACCATCGGATCCGGCACAATGATGTCGGTATCTTTTCTGCCGAGTACGCATGGAATCGAGCCAGTAAGCGTCTCACCTTTAAGCGGGCCATCCAGAACCGATAACAGAAGGTGATCGTCCATGTTTTCTACGTCTTCTTCAAGAATTTCAACATATTCCAGATCGTGCTGATGCTCTTCAGCGTCACTGCCGTCCTGTTCTCCTCGCAGCAACCTCAGCATGTCGTCACGTCCGATCAGGACAGCATCTGTCGATTCACGGGTGGCAATGTTTCGATAAACCAGAGCCTCAACATCGGCACCCTGAAAAGCATAGACCAGCATCTGCTCGTCGATGGCAAGCCCTTCGTCCCGATTGGCATCCTGGTCTGAGTAGTAGCTCTTGCCCTTGATCCCATCCTTGAAAAAGAAGAAGTTGAACATCCCTTCTTTTTCAAGGATGATCAGGGCATCCGAGGCCTCATGCTGGATCTGTCCAAGAATAGCTTCCAGGTTGATCAGGCCGGTAGGCGCCTTGGCTGTCAGATTGTCCTGAATAAACACGAGCAGGCATTTAAGCAGCACCGGATCGGTGGCATGAACTGAAATTGATGGCCCGCTGTCAACCAATAGTCCAACTTCCCGCAAGAACTCACGGATTGAGAGTACAAAAGGTTTTTCACCGATGGACTTGCCTGCGGAATAGAGGCGGCTTTTGAAGAAAAACAGCAGATAGAGGCTGTCGCCGGACGTGATGGCGATAAAGCCTGTAAAATCACGGGCCGGATCGCAGAGATCCAGCAAAGTCTCTTCCAGAACCTTGCGGGTGAAAGGCTGAGACTCTGAAATTATTGTTCCCGTGGGGATCCTGATTGATGGCATGGGCGGACTATAGAAACGATTAAGCTGGCTGTCAAGTGAAACCAGCTGATTTTTCAGGCCACCAGAAAACTCTCAACGCCGTTTTCGCTCATGTCATGAGTAATCGAGAGGCGTTGCTCAGTGTTGTTGACACGCAGCTCAAGCGAACACGATGAACCTGGTTCGGCCCTGGTATAGCGTAATAGTATTCTGGCGGCCAGATTATTAAGCTCGTCACCTTGTGCGCCGACGACAATCCCCACCGGGGTATTGCCGTCCAGCCATGTAATGGCCGCTTCATCCGGTTGCCTGGCCGCTTCAAGCAGATTGTTGTCCGACTCGTTTCGGCCGATTATGACTTTGCTCTCTTTTCCAATGCGGAAATGACGACCGATCTTGAGCAGACGAAAATCGCGCAGGTTCAGTTCGGCTGTATGCTCGAAGATATCCTTGATTTTGGGGACAAATGATAATTCTGTCAGCAGACAGCCGCCGGCCGGGCAGGGGTAGTTTGCAACGTCCAGTTCGTCGGCCAGGGTGAACAGATCCTTTCTGGAGCGACCTTTGATCGCCAGGAGTTTGCTGCGATCCACCCAGCCCTCTTTTTCCGGGATAGTCGGCTCAAAATGCTGAGCCGAAAGCGGCCTCAGCAGCAGTCCTTCCAGCCCGCTTTCCCGCTCGATCACTCGCAGGGTATCACGCCGCTGGCTCATCGGTCTCTGGCCGAGCACCTCGCCGGTGATGATGAAATCGGCGCCGCTTTCCAGCATGTACTCTTTTGCTTTGCGCAGCAGGTAGATGCGGCAGTCCACACACGGGTTCACCCCTTTGCCGTAACCGTGGCTGGGATTGCGTACAATTTCAAGATAGTCGAGTCCCTTGTGTACAACCTTGATGGGTATGTCAAATTCCTGGGCAACGCGAACAGCTTCCGATTTACAGCCGGCATTTTTACCGGTACAGGTGCAGAATGGGGAAGTGAAATTCAGGGCTTCAACTTCAATGCCCATGTCGAGCATCATTTTAACAGCCAAGGTGGAGTCGAGTCCCCCTGATAGCAGGGCAACGGCTTTGCGTTTCATGTAATCTCCTGAGGCTCCATGCGGTGACTTATCTCGTAGTGTCGGAATCACTTCACAGGACCGATTTTTTTTGAGGCTAACATGGCGGGTAGCGGATGTAAAGAGGAGTGTCAACTCGGGACGCTTGAGCTTATCTACGCTTTTGGGTATTGTGGGAACAGCGAATATGTATGTACCTGGGGGTGTTTGTGTGGGCTGATCAACTTCTTGCTCGATATCTTGAAGGGCGTTCTCTGGAAATTGTGCTTGAACACAGCCGCCTGGTGGCGTGTCTGGCACTGGATGTGTGTACGCATGTGGGGCTGTCCGGCCCGGATCGGATATTCATTGAAGAGGCTGCACTTCTGCATGACATCGGAGTCTGCCGGGTAAATGCTCCGGAACTGGGCCTGCACGGAGCGCATCCATATATTGTGCATGGAGTGCTTGGTCGGGCTATTCTCGAAAAGGAAGGTTACCCTCTGCATGCGCTGGTATGTGAACGTCATACCGGAGTTGGTTTGACGGTGTCCGATATTTTGAAGCAGAATCTGCCGCTGCCCCCGCGTGACATGTGTCCGGTTTCACTGCCTGAACAAATTATCTGCTATGCGGACCTGTTTTACTCGAAAAATCCCGCAAAAATTTCGCAGAAAAAATCACCGGAACAGGTGCGAAAAAAACTGCTTGCTTTTGGAGAAGATAAAGTCAGGATATTTGACGACTGGAGTCGAAGTTTCTCTAAACTCCGACAAGAGCCGTGACCCTGCTAGGAATAACAGTTTGACCATGATATCTATTCATGCTAGTTATTGTCTTAAACTTATTAAGAAATGGAATGCCTCCCAGATGCTGCAGCGCTTGATAATATATCTGTCATTCATGACGCTGGCTGCCTGCGCAGCCGGCACACCTCACACCGATTTTGACGAGTCCGCTCCCCCCAGGGTTTTTGACCGCCACTCCAGATCCCTGTATCTATTTTCCCGAGCACGTCTTGCTACCCATGAGGGTGATTTCCCCACTGCCCTGAACCACCTGCGCAATGCCATTGAACTTGATCCGGGATCTGCGATCCTGCATGCCGAGGTTGCAGATATCAAGCTCAAGATAGGCCAGGTCGCCGAGTCGCTGGAATACATTAAAAAATCAATCAAACTTGACCCTTCCTACAGGCCTCCATATGTAATGGCTGGAATACTGATGTCTTCAGCCGGCAAGGATTGGGAGGCGGCCGACTATCTTCGCAAAGCCCTCAAACTTGATCCGACGAAGGAGGATGCATACCTGCATCTTTCTCTTGCCCTGACCCGGCTGTTTGAATATGAAGAGGCAGTTTCAAGCCTGAAAGCTCTTGTGAAAGTCAATCCCGATTCAGTCCTGGGTTATTACTATCTTGGACGAACCTATAGCCAGATGAAGCTCTATCGGGACGCGCTCGGATATTTCAAGAAAACTCTCGAACTCCGTCCCGAGTTTGATCAGGCCGCCATAGATATGGCTGCAACCTATGAAGCGGCCGGCGATTATTCCGAGGCCATTGAAAGCTACCGCAGCCAGCTTGATCAGGATGAAAACCGTGGGGTTGTCCTGCAAAGACTGATTCAACTCCTGATACAGCAGCGCCGTTTTGGTGAAGCGCTGGAATATCTGAAAGCCTCTGTCAAGTCCGGATACGGCGGCAATGAGATCCTGCGGAAAATGGGTCTGGTACATATTGAACTGGAGCAGTTTGACGAGGCGATTGCCATATTCAGGGAGATGCTGGAAAAGGATCCGTCCGCCCATCATATTAGGCTTTATCTGGGGATCGCTTTTGAAGAAAAAGGAGATCTTGAGAGCGCCTTGGCAGAGTTTACAAAAATATCTCACGGCTCTGCGCCATATCTGGAGGCGATCGGACACATCGCTTTCATTCTCAAGGAAAAGGGCAAGCCGGAACAGGCCATTGAAATACTCAAAGAGACCATTGCTTCCAACGCTCGCCAGGTAGAGCTTTATCTGAATCTGGCGTCTCTGTACGAATCAATTGATAAAGCTGATGTCGGTCTTGATTTCCTGTCCAGAAACGAACATCTCTTTCCGGCCGAACCGCGCTACCATTTCCGCATCGGAGTGCTACTGGACAAGCTTGGCAAGCGCGCCGAGTCAATCGAGGTGATGAAAAAAGTTCTGACCATCAACCCCAGGGACGCCCAGGCGCTCAACTATTTGGGGTACTCCTATGCCGAAATGGGCATCAATCTTGAGGAAGCCCTCAAGTATCTCAAGCTGGCGGTAGAAATCCGCCCCAATGATGCCTTTATTCTGGATAGTCTCGGCTGGGTCTACTACAAGCTGAAACGCTATGATGATGCTGTCAGGCTCCTGGAGGATGCTTTCAGCCTGATAAACGATGATGCCACCATCGCCGAACATCTGGCGGATGCCTATGCCGCCAGGCGAGAGTACAAAAAAGCTCTTAAGCAGTACCGCAAGGCTCAGGAGATAGATCCTGACCGCAAGGAACTGGCTGACAAGATCCGCAGATTCAAAGGGGAGCATGGCGAAAAATGAGATCTCCGGCGGGAAGCAGCCTGCTGATCTTCCTGCTGTGCGCCTGTTTTCTGGCCGCCTGCACAGAATCGGAGTCATTAAAAACAGCTGCTGTCCGCCTGGATTCATCCCCCCCGGTAACCGGTGATGCGCTTGTTGAAGGTACTATCGGTGAAGCTTCGACGCTTATCCCCATTCTTGCTACCGACTCATCCTCCCATGCCGTTGCCGGTCAGGTCTATAACGGCCTGGTAAAATATGACAAAAACCTGACTATCGTCGGTGATCTGGCGAAGTCGTTTGACATCTCCAGGGACGGCCTGACTATCACTTTTCATCTGCATAACGGCGTAAAATGGCACGATGGGGCACCCTTTACCGCCCGTGACGTACTCTATACCTATCGCGTTACGATTGATCCCAAAACACCAACCGCATACGCCGAGGATTTCAAACAAGTCAAGTCGATCTCTGCCCCGGATCAGCATACCGTCCGTGTGACCTACGACAAGCCGTTTGCCCCGGCCCTGGCATCCTGGGGTATGAACATTCTGCCTGCCCATCTGCTGGAAGGGCAGGACATCACTAAAAGCCCTCTGGCCCGCAAGCCGGTCGGCACCGGGCCCTAACGCTTCAAGTAGTGGATTTCGGGCCAGAAGATCGTGCTGGAGGCCAACCAGGAGTATTTCGAAGGGCGTCCATACATTGATCGCTACATTTACCGTATCATTCCGGACAGCTCCACTATGTACATGGAGTTAAAGGCAGGAGCTATCGACCTGATGAGCCTGACTCCGGTGCAATACTCCCGCCAGACTACAAACAAGCAGTTCACCTCACGCTTCAACAAGTACCGTTATCCCTCCTCCGGCTATCTCTATATGGGCTACAACCTGCGCCATCCGCTGTTCGGCGACAAGCGCATCCGTCAGGCCATGACCGCCGCCATAAACAAGGAAGAGCTGGTCCAGGGGGTGTTGTTCGGCATGGGGCAGAAGGCGCATGGGCCGATCGTGCCGGGGCGCTGGGCCTATAACCCGAATGTCAGGGATATTCCTTATGACCCAAGTCTGGCTGTCAGGCTGCTGGCGGAAGCCGGCTGGAAGGAAAAGAACAGTGACGGCATTCTGGTCAGGGATGGCAAGCCGTTTACTTTTACCATACTGACCAATCAGGGCAACCAGCAGCGGCTCATGTCGGCCCAGATCATCCAGCAGCGCCTGAAACAGGTGGGGGTAGAGGTCAAGATCCGAATTGTGGAGTGGGCTACTTTTCTCAAGGAATTTATCGACAAAGGCAACTTCGAGGTGGTCATGCTGGGGTGGGGCACCTCTCAGGATCCGGACATGTACGATGTCTGGCACTCCAGCAAGACCAACCCGAGCGAGCTGAACTTTATCGGATACAAGAATCCGGAGGTTGATCGTTTGCTGGTGGAGGGGCGCGGCACTTTTGATATTGAGAAGCGCAAACGGGCCTACTTCAGGATTCAGGAGATCCTGGCGGACGAACAGCCCTATACCTTCCTGTATGTGCCGGATGCGCTGCCGGTTGTCAGCGCCCGGATCCGCGGAGTCGAACCGGCGCCGATAGGCATCGGCCACAACCAGATCAAATGGCATGTGCCGAAGAATGAGCAGGTTTATTAAGGGCGGCTCTCACAGAGCTCACAGAGGCACGGAGAAAAACACTGGATGAAGGCAAAAGAAAATTATGTAACCGGAGAGGTAATTGATTCATGTGTCAAAATCCACAAGATTTTAGGTCCTGGACTTCTTGAATCTGTTTATGAGACGGTATTGGCTTTTGAACTTAGATCCAGAGGATTTAATGTTGCTCTTCAGGTGCCGGTTCCTGTCAATTATGAGGGGATAAGGCTTGAGGTCGGTTTTCGTTGTGACATGATTGTCAATGACCTTGTGATTGTAGAATTGAAATCTGTTGAAAATGTTTTACCAGTTCACAAGAAGCAGCTTTTGACTTATCTGAAGCTTACTGGTAAACGCCTTGGACTGCTGATTAATTTTAATAGCGAGCTCATGAAGGATGGTATTTTTCGTATTGCGAATTAATCCACTCTGTGTCTCTGTGAGCTCTGTGAGATAACAATGTCAGCCTATCTTCTGAAAAGAATATTGATGCTTATCCCGCTGATGATCGGCATTACCCTGATCACTTTTTCGGTCATTCACCTGGCGCCGGGTGAGCCGGTCGAGATGCAGATGGCCATGAACCCCAAAGTGGGCAAGGAGGCCAGGGAGCGTCTGAAGAAATTCTACGGTCTGGACAAGCCGCTGCACGAGCAGTACTTCACCTGGGTCGGCAAGCTGGCCCGCCTTGATCTGGGGCGCTCTTTCTCGTCCGATAACCGCCCGGTTGTTGACAAGATCAAGGAGCGACTTCCGGTCACGATCTCGCTGAATATCATCGCTCTGATTCTGGAATTCGGGCTGGCGATACCGATCGGCATTCTGGCTGCAACCCGCCGTGATACCTGGCTGGACAAGGGTATTACCGTCTTCGTTTTCATCGGTTTTGCCGTGCCGACTTTCTGGCTGGCGCTGCTGCTGATGTATTTTTTCGGAGTAAAGCTGAGCTGGCTCCCTATCTCCGGGCTGCATACTCTGGGGAGTGATTCCTGGGGGACTCTGCGATACCTTTGGGACATGGCCAAACATCTGATCATGCCGGTCATGGTGGCTTCTTTCGGCAGCCTGGCCGGACTTTCGCGCTATATGCGCTCAGCCATGCTGAACGTCATCAGCCAGGATTATATCACCACCGCCCGGGCCAAGGGTCTTTCCGAGCGGGTGGTGATCTACAAGCATGCTCTGAGAAATGCCCTGCTGCCGCTCATAACACTGCTCGGCTTTTCCATCCCCGGCCTGA
>JACRCG010000029.1 GCA_016219145.1 Deltaproteobacteria bacterium
TCATCCACTGCATTTTCCAGCAAATCGGTGTCCGAAGCCAATTCCATTTTCTGGTAAGGAATTCCGGCAATATCAACTCCTTCCGAGTAGTTCCCGGACGCTTCCTTCCTGCTCTTCAGCGTCTTGGTTATCACGACCTCGCCGGATTCAACATCCACAACCCTGAAAGAAATAGTTACGTTGGCTGTTTTGCGGTGCGTGCCGACCTTATAGCGTATGGTTTCAGTCTTATCCCTCTCTAAAAACGGCGGCGGCGCATTGCGTCG
The DNA here is from genome assembly GCA_016219145.1 of Deltaproteobacteria bacterium. Taxonomy (GTDB): domain Bacteria; phylum Desulfobacterota; class Desulfuromonadia; order Geobacterales; family Pseudopelobacteraceae; genus JACRCG01. Next base: position 267 of record JACRCG010000029.1, read on the forward strand.
CTCTTCATCGGACGGCTTTGGATTGGCGTTCACCCAGGCGGTATAGTGCGGATTGGGGTCGCGCTCCACACCGATCTTGGCCACAACCATCTTCTGCCCCTCTTCCTTGTTAAGTTCCACATTATATTGCAGAAGGCTGCCGAAGATGAAAATGTCGGTCCCCTTCAGCTTGCCCGATTTTTTTGCCGACTCGATATCGTATAGTCCGGCCTGTCCAAACTCGATCTCCTTGATCAGGGCGCCAAGAATATCACGTGCCAGAATTTTGACGTCACCGCTGGTGTTTCTGGTCATATAGGATAAAAGGCTGTCCGTAACCAGCCGGCCGGCGTCAGGATTGCTGGTGGGCGGATTGAAATCCATAATGGCAATCTTCTTTATGACACGCTGCTTGATCTTGTCTTTCAGCCCCTGAACCTTCTGGTAGAGCTCCTTCTGTGAGCCGGACACCTTGTAGGCGCACTCAGTCCAATACAGGGCCAGCCCTATGAATCCGGCTCCTTCAAGATCATCCGCTCTGGTGATCATTTCTGAAATCAGCTGATTCCTGAGTTCATCGGCACCGGGCGCCTTGAAGGCCTTCGGGTTAAAATCGAATGCCACCATCAGATTTATATAAGCGCTGTACAGAGCCTTTTTACTGATATTTTCGGCAACTTTCTCCATCAGCTTGGTGCCGCCGTCGCTGTAAACCTTGTTGATGCGATCGCTATCAGCCTTGGTGGGGTTTAGTGTTCTGGCTCGTTTAAGATAAAATTGAACCCGTTCCCACTTGCCCTCATTGACAAATTGTGCCGCCTTGTCAAGGGCCGCCGCCGCCGTGTTCCCGGCTTTGGCGTCATTCAGGGCCACCATGATCTGCTGATTGCCGGGCTGAATTGCCAGCCCCAGCTCAAGACTCTTGACCAGCGCATTGATATCATCATTGGCTTTATGACGGTCAGCCTCTTTAAGATAGTAAGCCGCCGCATTGTTCTCGGTGGATGAGATTTTGATGGCCACATCAAGATAAGCAGGATAATAGGTCCGGATTTCCCGGAAACTCTCCAGCGCCGCCATCCACTCCCTGGCTTCCAAAGCCTTCATGGCAACGGCATAGGCAGCTTCGGCCTTTTTAACCATGGCCTCCCTCTGGGAATTAAGAGTCTCCTGGGCGGTCTTGGCCTCAATATTATCAGGATCCAGCTTCAGTGCCTTGTCAACATATCCCTGGGCATTGCGCAGATTTTCGTATTTGAGTGGAGATAAATTCATCTGCTCCCTGGCGCTGTCAAGACTCTGGCGCGCCAGGCGCGTGCGGGCAATTTTCAGGGCCCTGGTATACTCGGGATTACCCGGCTCTTTAGATACGGCCTCTTCGTACAACGAGAGGGCGTCTTCGTATCTTTTTGCATCTTCAAGGCTCCTGGCATCATCAAAACTCTTCGCCCCCTGCCCGGCACATCCGGCGATAAGGAGCAATACAATCCCGGTTTGAGCAATATTCCGTATGAACATAAAACCTCCTCTATTGTTTTAGCAATTCCACGTTCAAGGTATTGCCGGTAAATGATAATATCTTAAACTTATAGTTCTCCACTCCGGCGCTTGTCAGCTCGTCAGCCAGTTCCATCGCGTTACCGTTAATTTCGGCATCAAGCGTAAGGACTCCGTCCTTGAAGCCGCGCTCCACAGTCTCTTCAACGTGCCCGATCTGTTCGCGCAACATTTCCCTGAATTTTGCTATTCCAGCAAATTCGATACCCCTGACAACCAACCGGGCCGTTCTGGTGCCGGTCACATTGCTGGTCCACCTGGCTACAATCTTCTGGTGAAGCTTTTCCGCCAATTCCATGGTAGCCTTCTTGATCGCTTCGGAACCGCCTGCAGTCGGATTGACATTGGCCGACCTCGAATTGGTGGAATGAGATGCAATCAGCTGGCCGGTATCCGCATTCACCGCTCTCAACGAAACCATGGCATCAGAAGTGCGCATGTTGGTGCCGCTCAATACCGTGGCTCCCGACTTGGCTACAGCCTGGCCGACTATAACCACCTCAGCGCCTCCTCCGGCCGCAACCTGTACAGCTGCATCGGTAGAGGTCATCACACCGGTTGATGAAAGTGTGCCCTCCCGTTTGGCAAGAGCCACCAGCGTATCCCGATCAACCAGATTATACCCTTTTTTTTCAAAAACCGAGTTTATTACCGACTCCGCTATACCCGCATTTACCGAGCCATCGCTCAGCGAACTGACAGGCGCGTCATTCCCGATATTCTGTTCTGTGATTATGACCGCGATCCGCGGCTTGCCCATCTTTTTCGAAAGCAGTCCCAGGTCATGCAGGCCCTTCTCAAGCCTTACCGCTGAAACAGTAGCCTTAACGCTGACTCGGCACTCATCCCCCTCAAATGTTTCACTGTTAATTTTATAGGTTTTTATGAAGCCGGAACTCTTTGAAAAGATTTTATCCTGCAGGAGTTCAGAATCCTTGACCACGGTCCTGGAGTCTATCATTACTCCCACCACCTGTTCAATCGCACGGCGAAAAGCATTCTTCAATGCGCTCTCACGAGCGGCGGCCTTCTTGCCGCCTTCAATCGTTGATAACCCCTCGACGTCCACCGTAACCGGCCGGTTATCCGAGGCTGATACCGGGTGCGAGAAAACAGTGAGCAGGCATAGGATAACATAAAACTGAAACATGGCGTATTTCATAGGCTTTAATCTCCTGATTCCGATGAACTTGAAAATGCCAGATCAGAACTCTTTCCCTAACATATCACAGATGAACCAAATCACCCCCGCAACACCCGCATGATAGCCGACACTCCGAATCCATGCCGCTGTAGCCAGCTGATTACCCTTCTTTTTTCTTTCTCAGCCGCGGCAGAAAAGTCAAAACCGGGATAGCGTCGCTCAAGGACAGTGCGGAGTTCATCCAGTTCATCATACTCACTGGTAGCCTGTTTGAGAATTTCGTCAATCAGCTCAACAGGCACACCCCGTCGACGCATTTCCTGACGCAGCCGCAGCCCGAAAAAGCGGCCCGAGGCCAGCGCTGACTCCGCAAACCGTTCAGCATAGCGGCGGTCATCCAGCCACCCTTCATTCTGTAGCCTGAAAATTGCAGCTTCAACCTCTGACTCACTGACACACCGGGCGGCCAACTTTGTCCGGATTCTGGCCACGGAATAATCCCTGCCTGTCAGCAGCCGCAAAGCGTACTGATAGGAAAAATCAGGAGCAGTCGGCTCAGTACTTCTCAATTTCAAGCTTCTCAGTTTCCTTTTCAGATTCGCCCGGCTTGTTTTCAAAATCGTCCCATGAGGCGTCTGAAGTTGATGATATCCCGGAGATTTTGAGTGCAAAATCGTCCGGATTCGAACATTGTCGAATAGCTTCCTCATAGCTGATCAACTTGTTTGAAAGCAACCGCATCAGCGACTGATCAAAAGTCTGCATGCCGTAGGTGATAAAGCCTTGGGAGATAGCGTCATTAAGCTGTTTGGTCTTGTCCTTGTCGTCGATGCAGTCCTTGACGCGAGCGGAAGCGAGCATGACCTCGACCGCCGGAACGCGCCCCTTTCCATCAATTCTGGGAACCAGCCGCTGTGAGATAACGGCCTTGATGATACTGGCGAGCTGGATCCGTACCTGGCGCTGATGGTAGGGTGGAAAGACGCCGATAATGCGGTTGATGGTTTCTGCGGCATCCATGGTATGCAGGGTCGACATGACCAGATGGCCGGTCTCGGCGGCCGTCATGGCAGTTTCTATCGTTTCGTAGTCACGCATCTCGCCGACCAGAATGACATCCGGATCCTGTCGCAGCGCGCCTTTCAGCGCAGCCGAGAAATTGGGGGTGTCGGAGCCGACTTCGCGCTGGCTGATAATGCTTTTGTTGTCGCGATGAAGAAATTCGACCGGATCTTCGATGGTGATAATATTGCAGGTGCGGTTCGTGTTGATGTAATCGATCATGGAGGCCAGGGTACTGGACTTGCCCGAACCGGTAGTGCCGGTGACCAGAATCAGACCGCGCTCTTCCTGGCAGATTTTTTTTATGACCGGGGGCAGATTCAGCCCTTCCATGGTCGGTATGATCATGGCTATGGTACGGAAGACCATTGCAACAGAACCGCGCTGCCGGTAAACACTGACCCTGAAACGCCCCAGTCCCGGCACGGAGTACGCCAGATCCACCTCTGAGTTCTCCTCAAAAATGCGTTTTTGACGATCATTCATCATGGAAAGGGCTATTTCCGAAACAAAATCCGGAGAGAGGCGCTGGGCATTGGGGATCGGATGCAGACGGCCGTCGATGCGTACAATCGGCGGCAGCCCGGTTTTAATATGAATATCCGAACCCTTGGCCTTGAAGGCGATGGTGAGTATCTCGTTCAGATCCATACAGTCACCTCCGCAGGTTTATGCAGCTTTCGCCGACTTGTCCGACTTTGCTTCCGCCGCAGCCGGGGCCGGCTTTACCAGCGCCAGCAGCGTATTCTCGATTTCAGCCAGAACGGCCGGGTGCTCTTTCAGCCAGGTTCGTGAATTCTCACGCCCCTGACCGATGCGCTCCTTGCCATAGGAAAACCAGGCGCCGCTCTTCTCGACAATATTTCTCTCGACCGCCAGATCCAGCACATCGCCGGTGCGCGAAATCCCCTCGCCGTACAGAATGTCGAACTCGACCTCTTTAAAAGGCGGGGCCACCTTGTTTTTGACAACCTTGACGCGGGTACGGGAGCCGATCACCTGATCCCCCTGCTTGAGGGTGGCGATCTTGCGGATATCCATTCGCACCGACGCGTAAAACTTGAGAGCATTTCCGCCGGTGGTAGTCTCGGGATTGCCGAACATAACGCCGATTTTCATACGGATCTGATTGATGAATATTACACAGCAGTTGGATTTACTGATGATTCCGGTCAGTTTGCGCAGGGCCTGCGACATCAGGCGGGCCTGCAGGCCCATGTGGGAATCGCCCATATCCCCCTCGATCTCGGCCTTGGGCACCAGTGCCGCCACCGAGTCGATAACCAGTACGTCTATCGCCCCGCTGCGCACCAGAGTCTCGGCGATTTCCAGAGCCTGTTCGCCGGTATCAGGCTGGGACACCAGCAGATCGTCAGTCTTGACACCCAGTTTTCGGGCATAGCCAATATCAAGGGCGTGTTCGGCATCTACAAACGCGGCGATACCACCGGTTTTCATCGCTTCAGCGACAATATGCAGCGCAAGAGTGGTCTTTCCTGAAGACTCGGGACCGTAGATCTCAACAATTCTGCCGCGCGGCACACCACCGACGCCCAGCGCCACATCTAGAGAAATCGAACCGGTCGAGATGGCCTCAACTCCAGGCAGGGCCTCGTCTGTTCCAAGCCGCATGATGGCGCCTTTGCCGAACTGTTTCTCTATCTGGCTGAGCGCCAGTTCAATCGCTTTGTTTCTCTCCGGTGCGCTGCTCTTGTCTGCCATGATTACGTCTCCTGAACGGTGGGTTTAAATTAAGTAAAAGGGATAAAGAAATAACATATTCGGCGGTTTTACCGCAAGGATTTATCTGGGTACCCGGCTATTCAGATTTATGCCCGCTGGAGCAGGTACCGCCTCAACCAGTCCAGCGCTGTCCAGGCTGTCATGGTACGGATATCATCCCTGCTTCCGTTAAACTGGAAACGTTTTGTCCAACATCCGTCCGGGGCCGCCAGAGAGATAAAGACAGTGCCGACCGGCTTGTCTTCGCTGCCGCCATCCGGGCCGGCAATTCCGGTCACGGCCAATCCCAGATCACTGCCGGACACCTGCCGGACGCCTTTCGACATGGCAGAGGCACACTCGGAGCTGACCGCTCCGCTGATGTTGAGCAGATCTGGCGGGACACCCAACAGCCGCATCTTTGAATCGTTACTATAGGTCACCAATCCTTCCAGAAAATATGCCGAACTGCCGGGAATATCAGTGAGACCCTTGGCGATCAGGCCGCCGCTGCATGACTCGGCCAATGACAGCGTCAGACAGCGCTCACGGAACAGTTCCGCCACTGTATCAAACATGCCGGCTTCACCGACGGAAAAGACATACTCCCTGAGCCGTTCGCGCACGGTGCGGGCCGCCGGTACCAGCAGATCTATGGCGGCTTCGTCATTGTCGGCCTCGGCTCGCAGCGTTACCTGCATCCAGGGGAAACTTACGCAGATGCCCAGGCTCAATTTCTGATCCGGGCGGGCCACGCCGTGCAGAATTTCATCCACCTCGGCCTCGCAAGGGCCGAAAATGTTTATTTTGGCAGACCGGATGACCCGCTTCTGATTAGTACGTTCGAGCACAAATGGGACAACCGACTCCCGCAGCATGGCCTTCATTTCGGAGGGAACCCCGGCAGAAAAAACAGGAAACAGCCGTTATGGGTCAGGTGAAAACCACAGGCGGTGCCGTTGGGATTGTGAATCAAGGTTGATTTGGTGGGAATCATGGCCTGCTTGTCGCTCAAGGGGCAGACCAGCAGGGTGTCCAGTTTGCTGGAGATCAGCCGGACATGCCTGCGCGCCTCCTCGTTGATCACCAGTCGCCGGCCGGTAGCGCGAGCCGCAGCCCGCGAGGTCAGATCATCGGTTGTCGGCCCGAGTCCGCCTGTCACGATGATCGCATCGCTGACCCGCACAAGATCGGCAATAGCGCCCATGATGTCTGGTTCATTATCTCCCACCGTCAGGTGCCGCTGCACTCTCAGGCCGTCGTTCAGTAAAGCCGCTGCAATGAATCCGGCATTAGTGTCGGTCACCTGGCCGCTGATCAGTTCATCGCCGATGCTCAAGGTTGATATTCTCATTTTTCAGGCACTCCCACAGACTGCATCATCGCCATTACTTCCTGGCAGGGGATCTGCTTTTCGCGGGCAATCCGGCGGCAATCATCGTATTCAGGCGTTACTCGCAGCAGTTCACCACCACTGCCAAAAACCTGCTTGAACCGCACAGCGCCCAGCTCGGTGTCTTTTTCGACAATACGTCGCTGCATGGCAATCCGGTCGGCACGGTAGTGCCGCAACCCGATGGCGGATGTTTCGGTCAGCACAATCTCCGCCAATTGATTGAGCTGAGCGGGATGACACAGGAGCGAAAACAGCACCCCCGGCCGGTTCTTCTTCATCTGGATCGGGGTGAAGAACACATCCAGCGCCCCGGCTTCCAGCAGACGTTCCATGGCATATCCGAGTATCTCCGGCGTAGAGTCGTCAATGTTTGTTTCAATGATGACCACTTCATCGGCGCTGTCCACTTTTTCAGCACGTTTACCCAGAAACGCCCGCAGAATGTTCGGGCAATCTGGAAAATCCTTTCCTCCTGCGCCGCTGCCGACTTTCTCCAGCAGCATCGCTGGCTGCATTCCGACGCCGTCAGACAGCGCCGCAACAATTGCCGCGCCGGTCGGAGTAACCCGTTCGCCTGGCCCGCACTCACCATGCAGCGGCAGACCTTTCATAAGCTCTGCCGTGGCAGGAGCCGGCACCGGCAAACGGCCGTGGGCCGTCTCAACAAAGCCGCTCCCCAGCGGCAGCGCAGATACATGAATCTGATCCACCTGGAGATACTCCATACAAATAGCCGTCCCGACGATATCGACAATCGAATCAACCGCGCCGACTTCGTGGAAATGCACATCTTCAACAGCCACACCATGCACCTTGGCCTCGGCCTCAGCCAAGCGGCGGAATACAGATCTGGCCGTCACTTTCACCGGCTCGGCCAGACCGCTCCCGGCGATCATGGAATCGATATCAGCGTAATGCCGGTGGGTATGCTGGTCGTGCACAGCCACGTCGAACTTTAGCGCAGTCATGTGATGCCGCTCGGTTTTATTTGCGGATATTTCAAAAGAACCGGGCGGGAGTTCCAGTTTTAACAGCTCCGTACGCAGGTGTTCCAGCGGCACCCCCAGATCAAGCAGCGCTGCAACCGTCATGTCGCCGGATATTCCGGCATAGCAGTCGAGGTAGAGGATGTTCATAGTGGATTCTTCACAACTGTAAGGCCGGGTACGGCCTCAAAGTGGCTGTCGATAATGTCCTCATTTTCTGTAGCCTTCAACTCGGCATTTTCTTCCCGCACCCAGTCGTAATCAATGGCAACCTTACCCCGCAGAGCCAGAAGGTCTTCCAACTTTTTGCGTCGAACATCCTCATCCATGACTTTATCTCCGAATATCAACAGCGGCAAGCAGCGCCTGCTCTACCAGAGTTAAAACATCCGGGGGAAGTGCGCCAATTTTGTCTGTCAGTTTGGCACGGTCAAGGGTAGTGATCTGGTGGCAAACAGCGCAGCTTCGACTTGGCAGCCCTTCTGTACCAGCGCTTAATGCAACCACGGTCGGTCCTCGCCGTGCCTGTGCCACCGAGGTGGAGACCGGAACCACTATGATGGAACGCCAGCCGGGAGTCTTATTGAAAGCATCATGGGAAAGGATTATGACCGGACGGCGGCCACTCTGCTCGGAACCTGAACGGGGCGAAAGCGTGGCCCAATAAACTTCACCCCGCTTCATGGTTTCTGCTCGCTATCTATCAGATGTTCCACTCCTGTAACTTCCAGTTGCTCGTCCAGATCATCGCTGGTTCCCGCCGTCTCTGCGGCATAACGGGCAATCTCTTCATGCAAGGCCAGTTTTTCCTGCTCTTCAAGCCAGTATTCCACCGCCTGCTTCACCAACTGCGTGGCTGGTTTGTGTTGACGTTCTGACTCTGATCTGAGGCGGCTGTACACACCAGATGGCAAAGGAACATGGAAATTATGAGCTACTGCTGTTTTCATGGCATACCTCCTGCCATATATTATGCCACATTATCGTGACATGCAATGTTTAAGAAACAATTATTTTTTTCATACCCGATTGATCAAACTGGCGGCACTGGCCGCGCCGAAACCGTTATCGATGTTGACGACCGTCACCCCGGCCGCACAGGAGTTGAGCATCCCCAAAAGCGCCGCAATGCCGCCGAACGATGCGCCGTAACCGACCGAGGTCGGCACGGCAATCACCGGTTTGTCCACCAGTCCGCCCACTACCGACGGAAGCGCTCCCTCCATGCCGGCCACAACGATGATGACGGAGGCGGCCGCCAACTGTTCCCCTCTGGCCAATAAGCGATGGATGCCGGCAACGCCCACGTCGTACAAATGCTCGACCTGGTTGCCCAGAAAGCGGGCTGTCACCAGTGCCTCTGATGCAACCGGGATATCGGATGTGCCGGCTGATATAACCAGTATGGTTCCCTTGCCGCGCCTTTCAACCGGCTGCTGCTCCAGTGTCAGACAGCGAGCTTCGGCATGATATGAAGAATCCGGAAAAACAGACAGAATGTGGCTGGCCTTTTCACCGTCCAGCCTTGTTACCAGAACGTTGCTTCCTTTGTCGGACATGGCGGTGATGATCGCAACGACCTGTTCGACTGTCTTGCCTTCACCGAAGATCACTTCCGGCATTCCCTGGCGCAACTGGCGGTGATGATCGATCTGGGCGCAGCCGATATCCTGATATGGCAGCTGTTTAAGACGTTTTACCGCATCATCTACGGAAATCGCCCCGTTCTTGACGGAATCGAGCAGATTAATCAGGTTTTCGGCGTTCATGGCATATCCTCTTCCCGCGTTACTTCAAACCGTATTTTATACCACGCCCGGCGCTGTTTTCCACCCAAAATACTGATACATCTCGGATCATCAAAAAAAAGTTCACCGGTTTACTTTATAACAGGACTTATGATACACGTCTTGAATCCTGAATTTAATGTGAGGTTAGAAAATATGGGCAAAACAACCGCCGAAAAGATATTTGAGGCACACCTGGTAGATGAGCCGTTTCCCGGCACAAAGGTCCTCCGGCTGGACGCCGTGCTCTGTCACGAAATCACCACCCCGATCGCTATAGATGACCTGATCCGGCGCGACAAGGACCGCGTCTTTGATCCCGCCAGAATCAAGGCCGTTATCGACCATGTCACCCCCAGCAAGGACACGAAAACCGCCACACAGGCCAAGATTCTGCGCGACTGGGCCAGGCGTCACGCCATCCGGGATTTCTTCGATATCGGAGCAAACGGCGTCTGTCACGCCCTTTTTCCGGAGCAGGGCTTTATCAGGCCTGGTTACACCGTCATCATGGGGGATTCGCATACCTGCACTCATGGCGCTTTCGGAGCCTTTGCCGCCGGCATCGGCACGACCGATCTGGAGGTTGGAATCCTGAAGGGCGTCTGTGCCTTCCGCCAACCCAGGACGATAAAATTCAATGTCAACGGCACACTCCCCAAGGGCGTTTACGCCAAAGATGTAATCCTGCATATCATTGGCAAGATCGGTGTTAACGGCGCTACCGACCGGGTAATGGAATTCCACGGTTCCACCATCGACGCCATGTCGATGGAATCCCGCATGACACTCTGCAATATGGCCATCGAGGCGGGCGGGACATCCGGTATCTGCATGCCGGATATGACCACCGTTGAATATCTGTGGCCCTTTATCAGCACCGAATTTGCCAGCAGGGAAGCGGCGCTGGCAGATTATTCGCAATGGTGTGCCGACCCGGACGCCGAGTACGATCAGACCATCGAAATCGATGTTACAACGCTGCAGCCGGTCGTTACCTTCGGCTACAAACCGGATCAGAGCAAATTTGTCAGCGAGATGCCTGATTCACCGCTGGACCAGGTTTACCTCGGTTCCTGCACCAACGGACGCCTGGAGGACCTGCGAATTGCCGCCGGGATCTTGAAAGGGCGCAAGCTGGCTCCCAACGTTCGGGGCATTCTTTCACCGGCCACACCCAAAATTCAACAGCAGGCCATGCGTGAAGGGCTGATCGACATTTTCATGGAGGCCGGTTTCTGCGTAACCAACCCGACCTGCGGGGCTTGTCTGGGAATGAGCAACGGCGTACTGGCCGAAGGCGAGGTCTGCGCCTCGACCACCAACCGCAACTTCATGGGGCGGATGGGCAAAGGGGGCATGGTGCACCTGATGTCACCGGCCACGGCGGCGGCCAGTGCGATAGAGGGCAAGATCGCCGATCCAAGGAAATACCTGTAATATTTTTGGAAACACAGAGCAACTGAGCAACAGAGAGAGAAGCTATCTAATTCATGTAAAGATATTTCCAATAAGCTTGTATCTGTCTTTTTGCATATTTGTTTTGTTTTTCCTCAGTTGCTCCGTTGCTCTGTGTTTTAACTTTGTTTTGATTTATCAACTTCAAAAGGAGTACCCATATGAAAACATTCGGAGGACCGGTCCTCTTTCTTGACCGCAGTGACATCAACACCGACGAAATCATCCCGGCCAAGTACCTGACCGAAATCACCAAGGAAGACCTGAAACCCTATATTCTGGAAGACCTGAAACTGCCCGGCTTCGACCCGAGCAGCCCCAAAACGAAAAATGCCCGTGTGATCGTCTCCCGGGCCAATTTCGGTTGCGGTTCGTCGCGCGAACATGCCCCCTGGGTTTTCGAGGTCAACGGCATCACCGCCGTAATCGCCGAATCCTTTGCCCGCATCTTCCGCCAGAACATGTTCAACTGCGGCATGGCCGCCATCGAGCTGCCCAAGGCAGATCTGGACCTGATCTTTTCCCATGCCGAAGATACGGACGCCTCCATGAGCATCGATATAGCTGCCGGTACATTGACCATGAGCGGCGGCGGGAACCAGAAAAGTTTCAGCTTCGAAATCACCCCCTTTGACAAGGCGCTGGTGTTAGCCGGCGGCTGGGTTGACTACGCAGATCAGAATTACTGACACTCAGCACATATAAAAAAAAGCCCCGTTCTCCGGGGCTTTTTTTATTTCAGAACCTCTTGCTCAATCCCAGATGAAAACTCACATCCGGCGCAGTGGCTACCGCAATATCCTCGGAGACACCGATATCGAGCAGATATTCACCCGGAAGCTTGATGGCTCCCCCGGAAATCAGCATCATGGAACTTTTAGACAGCTCGGTAAGAGAACTCCCGTGATACAGAGGCGTATTGCTGTTAAGCTGAACTTTGAATGATATCCAGGAAGCCGGTCCCCAGCCGAGTCCGAGTGTACCGACTCCGGCAACCGGGTTATGCTGATCACGCAGAACATCACTGCCGGACATGGCCAGTGCGCCAAGGGAGCCGTACACGCCCAGAGAGCCCCACTCGCTGTAGTTAATCATGCTGCCGCACAGCTGCAGCACAAAGTCTGTGCTGCCGCTACCGCGCAGATAGGAGCTGTCGCCGCTGGGAAGCTTGATCGACCCCTTCAGCGCCAGCCTGTCATGGCGCCCGGCCTCACTGACATCATACAGGCTTAATCCTCCGGTCAGAGCGATATCACCAATCCCTGCCGCGCCCCTGTCCATCAACAATTTCGGGGCGCCATCCTTGCGATAGCTATAGAGCAGACGATTCCGGGGGGCGCTGTCCCGGCCGCCCTGCGGCAGCCCGAAGGCGTTGTGCCAATCGACTACGAAACTGTCCAGAAAACCGCCGCCCTGTACAATAAAAGGAATTTCGATACCCGCCTCCCAGCCGGAAGAAACACCGTAGCGCGCCGAGAAGGCAACGCGATAGGCCTCGCCATCCAGCGTCAGCAGTTCCCGCGTGTTTTTGTTGACGGTATAATTACTGGAGAGATCCTGGTTCAGGGCGATCCGAAATTTTCCGGGAGGGACAATGTCGGAGCCGCTGTCATGCGGCAGACCGAAGATCTGAA
>JACRCG010000326.1 GCA_016219145.1 Deltaproteobacteria bacterium
GGGATTGAGGGGAGGGTGAATTAGTGCAGCAAGGGAATACTTTTTATTTTTTCGTTTTATCCGCAATTCCCTTTTTCACCAGATAATTCACCGCATAGATGTAGTCATCCGTATAGTCGTGCTTGCCATCCCCGTTTAGATCGCGCTTGGGATCTTTCAGGAACGCTGCGAAATCCGCTTCTGAGGTGCTGATGCCTTCCACAACCGGCGCCAGAGTCAGCGGGTATTCAATTGTGTCGCTGTCTGTCAGGATGGTCAGGTCGGCCTGCAGTGCCCCTGCCTGCGGCATTGCTTCAACTATCCAGGCTGCGGCATCCCTGCTCAGTGATACCAGCTTGGCTCCGCTTAAAGCAAAATTAGGCGACTTGTCCGTAGCACCATTAATTTCGACAATAATTTTGACGATATTTTTGCCGTTGCTCAATGCCGCTGCCGGCTCCTGCCTGATAACAGGGGCAACTTGTTTATTCAGCAGTTCAAGCAGTCGGACCGAAGTTTTAGGGCCATTGTAGGTACGGAAATCATCCAGAATGGATGGATAGGAGATGAATCTGATCTTCTCCGGTTTCTGCGGCTCAGCTACCGGTTTTTCTACGGCAGGCGGCTCCGGAGTTTTTACGGTTACCGGCTCAGCCTGCCTGGCAGGCGGGACAGTACTCTCGGCCGGTTTTTGCACCGCCGGTTTCGTGTCGCTGCCCGGTTGGCTATCCCCCGGCATGCTGACTGTGCCGAGCGATGTCTGGATTACAGAGTTCAGATAGCCGGTACTGCCGGTATTACCGGTGTTCCCAGTATTGCCAGTATTGCCAGTATTGCCAGTATTGCCAGTATTGCCAGTATTGCCGGTATTGCCGGTATTTGAGCCGTCGGTTGACACGGGATTGCCGGAGCCGATCATGGAAGTCTGAAAATCCGTGGCCGTGGCTCTGGGACCGGTAGGCACAGCGACTCCTTTGATGTCCATCATATTGGGAATGACGGTGATGCTGCCGTTACCGGTATGGGTGGCGAAAGAGATTATGGCAAATTGCCCTGTACCCGAAAGCGCTGTGTTTCTGGCAATGCCGATATAAATGGTATTGGAAGTATAACTGGGATTGGCAGCAAACATAGAATCCGCAACCAGACTTCCGGCAGTGGCAGTTGGTGAGCCAAGTGCCGAATTGTCGTAGTTGACGAACAATCCGATTCCTGCAACCCCATCCATTTTATATCCGTTAATAATAAATTCGCCATTTCCCCGTGGAGTTATCGAAATTGAAGCATCAGCCAGGGCACCGGTGGTCAGGCCGAGAAGTATAATCGGGATAAGCAGTGAATGGAGCAGGTACTGTTTCATGTGAGACCCTCGCAGGCAGATATTGAATTTGAACCGGATTGTAACCAAGGCCGCCATAAAACGCAATGGCTTAGCCTGATAGCAGTTTGTGTGCTTGAGCGGACTCTGCTTGTCAACCATATTATGCAGTCAGGTTGACAACCGGTGATCGCTATGTTATCCAGATGGCGGGAGGTAGTACATGACTATAAGAAACCAGATCAGCACTATCGCAGACAGGGTTATTTCAGGGGAGGTCCTTGACGCGGCAGAGGCGCTCAAGCTTGCCGATGTGAGCGGTCTTGATCTCAATTTCCTGTTCGCCGAGGCATCCCGCATAAGGGAACATTACAAGGGGAGCGCAGCTTCGCTCTGCTCGATCATTAACGCCAAATCAGGACGCTGTCCCGAAAACTGCGCTTTTTGCGCCCAGTCTGCGGTGCATGACACCAATGCGCCGGTTTATCCGCTGGTGGATGAGGAACAGCTGGTGAGCTGCGCCAAGGGGGCCGAGCAGAACGGCGCTCTTTGCTACGGCATTATCACCAGCGGCACCGGAATTGGCCCTGGGCAGGAGCTGCAAACTATCTGCAATGCACTGCGCCGGATCAGACGGGAGACCGCCATCGAACCATCCTGCTCTCTGGGTATTCTGGATGTCGAGACCGCTCTGGTGCTGAAGGAGGCCGGCATGGTCACCTATCATCACAATCTCGAAACCGCCCGCAGTTTCTTCCCCAATATCTGCAGCACCCATGATTACGAAGAGGATGTGAACACAGTCCGGGCCGTCAAACAGGCCGGGCTGCGGGTCTGCTGCGGCGGCATCTTCGGGCTCGGTGAAAACTTCGCCCAGCGGATCGAGATGGCTGTGACCCTGCGGGAGCTGGATGTCGATACAGTGCCGATCAATTTTCTCAATCCGGTGGCAGGGACCCGTCTGGCTGACGCCAACTTCCTGACGCCGATGGAGTGCCTCAAGATTATAGCTATCTACCGCTTCATGATGCCAGCCAAAAGCCTGACGGTCTGCGGCGGTCGCGAGAAGAACCTGCGCGAACTGCAATCATGGATCTTTCTGGCCGGAGCCAGCGGCATGATGACCGGCAATTATCTGACCACTCCGGGACGTGCCCCGGAGCAGGACCACCAGATGCTGAAAGATCTTGAATTGTCGGTGGAGAGCTGCTCGTGAGCAGAGGAATCTTCATTACCGGCACCGATACCGGCGTCGGTAAAACGGTTGTTGCGGCGTCGCTGGCGCGGCTTTTGAAGATGAACGGCATCAATGTCGGGGTGATGAAGCCGGTTACCAGCGGCTGCCGTGAAGTTTCCGGCGCATTGGTGTCCGATGATGCCTTGCTGCTTTGTCAGGCGGCCGGAGTATCCTGTTGTGATGATGTCGCGCCGTATCGTCTCCGGGAGCCACTGGCCCCTTCAGAAGCGGCCCGGATCGATGGGGTGCGGATCGATTTCCAGCTTATCAAGGCGGCTTACGATGGCCTGGCCGCATCCCACGAATACATGATTGTCGAGGGCGCCGGAGGTTTGATGGTGCCGCTCTCAGGCGGGCTGCTGATCGCTGATCTGGCGCGGGAGCTTGATCTGGCACTGCTGGTTGTGGCGCGGCCGGGGCTTGGGACGATCAATCATACCGTGCTGACCTGCTTTGCCGCCCAGCAAATGGGGCTTCGGGTGGCGGGAGTGATTATTAACGGCATGCCGGAAAAGCCCGGGCTGGCGGAGCAGGGCGCTCCGCATCAGATCGGTTCACTCTGCGGCGCGCCGCTGTTGGGGATCTGGCAGCAGAGAGATGAAGTGGACCAGATCGAGATGGTGGACGAACTGGCGGTCTGGCTGGATGGGCAGCCGGAAACTGCAATCGTGCTGCGGGAGCTGGGCTTATGATTCTATTCCGCATTCAAGCGGCGCCTTTGTTGGCCGCGTCATCAGCTCCTCAACGTACTTGCTGTACGCCCGCGTCGCTTCTTCCTTGCCGCCTCGGTGTCATCTTGAATGCAAAATAGAATGAGTACATATTCCACAGAACAGCTGCGTGCGCTGGACAAGCGCCATGTCTGGCATCCCTTTACCCAGATGCAGGACTGGGAGCGTGACGATCAGATTGTGATTGAAAAAGGGGAGGGGTGCTGGCTGGTTGATACCGAAGGCAGGCGCTATCTGGATGGGGTGGCTTCCATGTGGACCAATGTTCACGGGCATTGCCGGGCCGAGCTGAATGAGGCCCTGAAGGTTCAGGTGGACAGGCTGGAGCACTCAACCCTTCTGGGACTGGCCAGTGAACAGAGTATCCTGCTGGCTGCCAGACTTGCGGAGATAACTCCTCCAGGTCTTGATCGATTCTTTTATTCGGACAACGGTTCGACCGCCATGGAAGTTGCGGTCAAAATGGCTTACCAGTATCAGGCGCATAATGGACGTCCTGAGCGCAGCCGTTTTATCACCTTCAGGAATGCCTATCACGGTGACACGCTGGGCGCGGTCAGTGTCGGGGGCATCGATATCTATCACGCCACCTTCAAGCCGCTGATGTTTGAAACTATTCAGGCGCCGTCGCCATACTGTTACCGCTGCGAACAAGGCTGTGCCGATCCGGCACTCTGCGGGATGAAATGTCTGGATGCCCTGGAAGCTCTGATTGTCCAGCATGGCGCATTTTGCGCCGGGGTGGTGATAGAGCCGCTGCTTCAGGGAGCCGGAGGAATGATTGTGCAGCCACCCGGTTTTCTTGGACGTGTCCGGGAGCTTTGTAATCGTTATGACCTGCTCATGATCGCTGATGAGGTGGCCACCGGTTTCGGCCGCACCGGCCGGATGTTCGCCTGTCAGCATGAAGAGGTCGTGCCGGATATCATGGCCATCTCCAAGGGAATTGCGGCCGGATATCTGCCGCTGGCCGCCACGGTGGCAACCGAGAAGGTTTACGCCGCTTTTCTGGGCGAATACGCTGCCTTGAAAACCTTTTTTCATGGCCACACCTTTACCGGAAATCCGTTGGCCTGCGCCGTGGCACTGAAGAGCCTTGACCTTTTTGAGAGCGATAACCTGCTGGTGGAGTTACAGCCCAAAATCGCCTTTATGAAGGATCGCCTGGAGCAGTTCAGAACAATGGAGCATGTCGGGGATGTGCGTCAGTGCGGCATGGCGGCCGGTATCGAACTGGTTGAAGACAAAACTGCCCGTCGGGCTTATCCCTGGGAACATAAGCTGGGGGTAAAGGTCTGCCTGGAAGCACGCAAGCACGGTATCTTCTCCCGCCCCCTGGGGAATACGGTGGTGATCTATCCGCCGCTGGCGATTTCACTCGCAGAACTGGAGTTTCTGCTGGATGGCCTGCAGAGGTCGATAGAGGCAGTTACAGAAACATAGCCCCGCCTTCAAGCGGGGTTTTTTCTTGCATTTAACGGAAATTGCCGATTAAATGCCGCTATTAAACCTGAAAAAAACAGCCGGCTCTCACAAAGGTACAAAGAACACAAAGAAATCAGATGGTTATGCGGGTTTAAGCACTCGCCCATATGGTATTATTCTTCGCTTTGATAATCTACTGATTTTCTTGGTGAACTTTGTGAGCTTTGTGTGATAGCAGCCGTTTTAAGGTTAAATGGCGAGGTTTGACTGATGGCCGATGAAATCAGAATTCTGGTTGTTGATGATGATGATTCCGGGCGCGAAGCGTTGACGCTGCTTTTGCGTTCCGTCGGCTATACCGTACTTTCGGCTGCCAACGGCGAAGAGGCCTTGGATATTATCGCTCGCGAGCAGTTTCAGGTAATTGTTTCCGACCTGTTCCTGCCTGACAAGAGCGGTTTTGATATTCTGCAAAGCGTACGCAAGGTATCAACCTTGACAGAGGTCATTGTTGTAACCGGCCACGGGTCGGCTCAAACTGCGGTTCGAGCCATGAAGGAAGGCGCCTTCGACTATATTACCAAGCCGATTGACTTCGATGAGCTTAAAATTGTTGTCGCCAAGGCTTTGGAAAAACAACAGCTGCTCTCGGAAAATGTCTATCTGCGCAAGCAGCTGCGCGGGCGCTTTGAATTCAGTAATATTATCGGCAACTCCCCCGCGATGAAGCTGGTTTTCGAAAAAATGGACCGCATTGTCAAGACCGATTCGACTGTTCTCATAACCGGAGATTCCGGTACCGGAAAGGAGCTGGTGGCCCGTGCGCTGCATTATAACGGCAGCCGCAGGGAACGGCCTTTTGTTGCTGTTAATTGCAGCGCCATACCGGAAGCCTTGCTGGAAAGCGAACTTTTCGGTCACGTACGGGGCGCCTTTACCGGCGCGGTCAAGGACAAGGCGGGCAAGTTCGAAGCCGCCAATCACGGCACAATTTTTCTGGATGAGATCGGCACCATGCCGCTGCATCTTCAGACCAAGCTGTTGCGGGTATTGCAGGAGCAGGAGGTGGAGCGGGTCGGCTCGAATAAACCTTTGAAACTGCAAGTGAGAGTCATATCGGCAACTAATCTGGATCTGGAAAGCAAGGTGAAGTCGGGCGAATTCCGTGAAGACCTGTTCTACCGTCTGAATGTCATCCCTCTGCATCTTCCGCCGCTGCGGGAGCGTAAGCAGGATATCATGCCGCTGGTCCTGCATTTTCTTGAAAAGTTGGGCCGACTGATGGGGCGCCCGAACATGATGGTAAACAAGCAGGCTCTGGAAGCGCTTGAAAAGTACTCCTGGCCGGGCAATGTGCGCGAGCTTGAGAATCTTGTTGAACGCATGATCGCGCTTACAGACGCTTCGGTAATAACTCTGGATGATGTCCCGACCGGTATTACCAGTGGAAAATTCTTTGGAGAATTTGTCGATTTCGAATCATCAGCTGATGGCATAGACATGGTCTCTGCACTGACCGCGCTGGAACGCACCATGATTGTACGGGCGCTTGAAAAATCAGAAGGGGTCAAGGCCAGGGCGGCTGCGTTGCTGGGTATCAACAGGACGACGCTGGTGGAAAAAATCAGGCGGTTGAAAATTGAGGAAGTCGTTTACTGAGACCGGGAAATCAAATCTGTTTGAACAAAAAAAGGTACCCGCCATCGGCAGGTACCTATTGATTTATGGCGGGGTTGACGGGGCTCGAACCCGCGACTTCCAGCGTGACAGGCTGGCACTCTAACCGACTGAGCTACAACCCCGTAAACATACGTATCTGCATTACGGTGAGTTTGATACCATACAAAATAAACTATAAAACAGAGTAAATGAACAAGGCCCATCTAGATAGCACAACCTGCATTTCAAAGGCAAGCTTTTTTATGTCTGCACTCCTGAAAATTCCTGATCAGTGGTCCTGCGACAGTCCGTGCTTTTTCACCAGATCGTAAAGTGTTGGACGGCTGACGCCCAGCAAGTCGGCCGCTTTTGCCATGTTGCCCTTCGCCTCCTTCAGGCCGGCAGATATCATTTCCCGCTCAACCTGATCCCGGGCATCTTTGAGGGAAATCGCCGTCTGTAGCAGCGGTTGTCTTTCTACTTTGGTGGCCCCGGAAAAGCCGAGCGAGTCCAGATGCAGCACCGGCGAATCGGACATGATGACTGCGCGCATGATCCTGTTTTCCAGTTCCCTGATATTGCCGGGCCATTCATATGATTCCAGCATCCGCAACGCTTCCTGGCTGAATCCCCGGATATTCTTACTTAATTGAGTATTGAAGCGGTTCAGAAAATAATTGGCCAACAGTGTAATGTCGTCGCCACGCTCGCGCAGTGGCGGCAGCTTGATCGATATGACAGCTATCCGGTAGTACAGGTCTTCTCTGATCAGGCCATCCTTGAGAGCGCAGGCTATGTCCCGGTGAGTGGCCGAGACGATTCTTGTGTCGGCGGCAACATTTTCGCGTCCGCCCACACGTTGGATGACCTTTTCCTGAAGAAATCTAAGCAGTTTGACCTGTAGGCCGACCGGAAGCTCACCCAGCTCATCGAGGAAAAGAGTGCCTTTGTTGGCATATTCAACCTTGCCTTTGACCCGGGCGTGCGCTCCGGTAAAGGCGCCTTTCTCGTAACCAAAAAGTTCTGACTCCAGAAGATTTTCGGGTATTGCGCCGCAATTGATCGGCACAAACTGCTCACTGCTTCTCAGGCTCAGATCATGGATGGCTCTTGCTACCAGCTCTTTGCCGGTGCCGCTCTCTCCGGTGATAAAAACCGGCGCGTCGCAGGAAGCAACTTTGCGGATGGTTGCGAACACTTCCAACATTCTGGGGCTCTGTCCAATAATCCCGGACATGTCACGCCGGTCGAACGCTATTGAAGAGAGCAGGTTACGGTTTTCTTCTTCGAGGGCGCTCAGCCGGAATGTTCTGGTGAGGATGATGCGCAGGCTGTCAATATCTATCGGTTTCTGGATGTAATCATAGGCCCCCAGCTGTATCGAGCGAAGCGCGTTCTGTCGCTCACCGTTGCCGGTAATGACAATTATCTTGCTGTGCGGATTTCGCTGAAGCATCTGCACCAGGCAATTGATACCTTCTTCAACGCCGTCCGCATCGGGGGGCAGTCCCAGATCCAGCATGACTACCCTGGGGTGATGTTTGTCGAACAGCTGCAATGCCAGGGCGGCATCGGCGGCCTGCAGCACATCATAATCATTCATGAAGCCCCATTTGAGCTGGGTACGAATGTCCTCGTTATCGTCCACTATCAACAATTGTTCCATTGCCTGCTCCTAAAGAAATACATATTTATTCAATTGATTCAGGACTGCGGTTGAACGGATGGCGCCGCTGGCGACTTTTTCAGGAGCGGCAGCCAGACGGTGAATGTCGAGCCTTTTCCAAGCTCGCTGTGAGCTTCTAACCTGCCGTCGTGTGCCTCTGCAATCAGCCTGCTCTGATAGAGACCTACACCCAATCCTGTTTTTTTGGTGCTTTTGAAGGGGATGAAAAGCTGGTTGTGCTTGAAATCCTCGGTAATCCCGCAACCACCATCAATAACCCGCACATAGGCAGATTCATCGGCAGCGCCGACCTCAATTACTACCGGTCCTCTGCCAAATGTAGCATCTACAGCGTTAACAAGCAGATTTATCAACATTCTATGAAA
>JACRCG010000327.1 GCA_016219145.1 Deltaproteobacteria bacterium
ACTTTCTTTGAGAACGGCGAGAACCTGTCCGTGATCAGGCAGATGATCGATTCTGGCGTCACTCCCACCTCAGCCAGCAAGAAAGTCGGCGGAATATTCAGTGGAAAGAATTTTGTTTTCACCGGAACCCTTAGCCGTTTCAGCCGCGACGAAGCCAGAAAACTGGTGGAGGATCAGGGGGGAAATGTGGTAGGTTCTGTTTCGAAAAAGACCGACTACGTCGTGGCCGGTGACGAGGCCGGCAGCAAGCTGGCCAAAGCGCGGGGATTGGGTGTTGCCGTGCTTGGCGAGGATGAATTCCTGGCCCTGTTGGAAGCGCCGCAATGAAAGGAAAATGCTGTGGATAAAGTTTCAATGATGATAAACGCCCGCAAACTGTTCAAGGAAATCAGTGACCTTCCGACCATTCCCTCAATAGTGTCCAAGGTCATATCGCTACTGGACAGCCACGATGCCGACCCGGACGATATTGCGGATCTGATTCTTTCCGACCAGGTATTGGCGGCAAGGGTCATCAGGGTAGTCAACTCGCCGCTGTACCGTTCCAGCAGCGAGATCAGCTCGGTCAAGCGGGCCCTGCTGTATCTGGGCTTCAAGAGTGTTCGCGAAATGATCCTCACAAGTTATTTTATCGAAGGCTTCAAGCAGAAAGAGCAGCCGTTCGATATCAAGTCCTTCTGGATGCATTCTTTCAGCGTCGGCGCCATATCACGCCGCATTGCCACGATGGTCGGGTACGGGGATGTGGAAAAAGCATATCTTGTCGGCATAATCCACGATATCGGCAAAGTATTCCTGGGGCATTACTGTCGGGAGGAATATGGCCGCATGCTGGCCGGAATCAACAATACCTGTTACACGACCTACGAGGCCGAATATGAGTTTTTCGGAACCACTCACAGTGAAGTCGGCCTCTGTCTGGCCCAGCGCTGGAATTTCCCCGCTTCGTACTGCGATGTTATTTCCTACCACCACGCCTCGGAGATGGCTACCGAAGACCCCCTGTTGACCTCTATCGTATCGCTGGCTGATTTTTTCTGTCTTTCGCATGTCACTGCCGGCAGCCTGGCACAGGCCAGCATACCTGGCATGTCCGAGGAAAACGCCTGGAAAATGCTTAAACAACTGACCAAGAAGCCGATTGCGCCGGGATTGGAAAGCTTCCTTTCCGAACTGTTCGATGCCTATGAAGAGGTCAAACGCGAGGTTGATCTGCTTTTCAATTCCATGATCCAGTGATCAGCCGTTAATCCGGCGAATCTGAAAAACAAGGCGGGAGGAACCCATGCCGGAGAAGACGGCCGTAACCTGTTCCAAGTGCAGCACCGTATGGCAGAATCGTGGCACCACCAACTGCTGGAGTGGCGACCCGGCCCAGGCGCCTCCCAAGCCGGGCAACTGTCCGTCCGAGGCATATGAAGATGTGGTCAAAAGCTCTTTCGAGCAATACTCCGGAGAGAGTGAGGATGCCAGGATCGCTTTTGTCGCTGCCAGGGTCGAAGGACTCTGTTATCAGCCGGTTCCCGGAAGTGACGCGGTCAATGCCCGCTGGACAAGGGTAGAGGATACGATTGCCTTTGCAAAGCTGATGGGATACAAAAAAATCGGCATGGCGACCTGTATCGGACTCCTGGATGAGTCGGACCGTCTGTCCAGGATTCTTGAGGCACAGGGCTTTGAGCCGGTCAGCGTCTGCTGCAAGGCCGGCAGTATCGACAAGCTGGAGCTGGGGCTCGAAGAAAACGATAAAGTCAGGCCGGGAACATTCGAACCGGCCTGCAACCCGATCGCGCAGGCTGAAATCTGCAACCGGCTGGCTACCGACATGAACATAATAGTGGGGCTTTGTGTCGGTCACGACATGCTTTTCAACCGGCATTCCAAAGCGCCGGTAACAACGCTGGTGGTGAAGGACCGGGTTACCGGGCACAACCCGGTTGCGGTGTTGTACGGGCAGAACTTCTACTACAAGAGACTGCAGAAACAGCCGGTGTTGACCGGTAATGAGTTGCAGGCGAAAGCATGATCCCGTTCGCCGAATTCAGCGTGACGCGTGATGATGCCAATTATGTTGTTTACATCTAAAAATGCTGGACTTTTTTTATAATATGCCGGAAGATGAATAATTATATATAGCCGGCCGGCCGGCACACATTTTTGGTAAGGAGAATGGACAATATGAAAAAGATCGTGGCTATGATGGTTGCAGCAATGATGGCTCTCAGCTTTTCTATGGTGGCGGTAGCAGAAGAGAAGGCTGCTGAAAAACCTGCTGCTGAAAAAGCGGAAAAAGCAGAAAAGAAAGATGCCAAGAAAGCCAAAAAGAAAGATGACAAGAAAAAGGCAGACGAAGCCAAGCCTGCCGCCAAAGGCAAAAAAGAAGTTTCCGGTTGCTGACCCAGGCATAAGATACTGAAAACGGAGGCATGAGCAGCTGCATGCCTCTTTTTTATTTGTACAAGGCTCGCACGTGCTGATTCCAGGCCGGTTACGAGCCGCAGGTGTTAAGGGTGTCTGCCCTAATACTGCTGAACAAATTTACTGTGGGGAGTGAGCATGCAGATCAAGACGAGAATAGTGGTCGGGGTCGCCTTCATGTCGCTGTTGATGATTGCCATTGGCGCTATCGGTCTGGTCGGATTCCGCGAGAATGGTCGTGCTCTGGAGGACGTCCATTCCGTCAATATGAAAAACATCGGGCTGCTGAACAAGATTGACGGCCTGATGCGCGCCAATCGTATCCAGATGCTTCTATCCCTGCAGCACGATCCCAAAAATGAATTCAGCTCTATGCATGAGCATCCTACCAGCGCCCATACCGATCTGGCAAAGAAATATATCGATGAAATCAACCAGGTCTGGAAAGAGTACGCCGCTTCCATTACCGACAAGGAAGGGCGCGATCTGGCGGATGCCTTCCGGAAAGAACGTGACAAATACGAGAAGGAGGGGCTGGAGCCGGCCATGAAGGCTGTTCTGGCAGATGATTTCCACCAGACCTACCGCATCACTTTCGACGCAATCAACCCGACCATCGTAAA
>JACRCG010000028.1 GCA_016219145.1 Deltaproteobacteria bacterium
ACGTTTACGTAACCTCCGGTGCAGAGACAGACGGCATCGGCGGCGTAGCTTTCCATCTGGCCGGTAACCAGGTTGCGGACCGTAATGCCGCGTGCCACGCCATCAACAACTACCAGGTCGAGCATCTCGCGACGGTCGTACATCTTGACCGAACCGAGCTTGATCTGGCGGGACAGAGCCGAATAAGCACCCAGCAGAAGCTGCTGGCCGGTCTGACCACGGGCAAAGAAGGTGCGGGAAACCTGGGCGCCGCCGAAAGAGCGGTTGTCAAGGTAACCGGCATAGTCACGGGCAAAGGGAACGCCCTGTGCCACGCATTGGTCGATGATGTTGTTCGACACCTGGGCCAGACGCCAGACGTCCGCCTCACGGGCACGGAAATCGCCGCCCTTGATAGTGTCATAGAACAGGCGATAGATTGAATCGCCATCGTTGGGATAGTTCTTGGCAGCATTTATGCCGCCCTGAGCAGCAATCGAATGAGCGCGGCGCGGGCTGTCCTGGTAGCAGAAAGCCTGGACGTTGTAGCCAAGTTCACCCAGTGAAGCGGCGGCTGCACCACCGGCCAGACCGGTGCCGACCACTATGACATTGTACTTGCGCTTGTTGGCAGGATTTACAAGCTTCAGATCGAAGCGGTGCTTGTCCCAGGTTTGTTCAATAGGTCCGGTAGGACATTTTCCATCAAGTATCACGGTAACCCCCTTAACCTTTCAGAATTCCGACAAAAATAGACAGCGGGATAGCAACGTAGCCCAGGAACAAAACCAGAGCGACCAGAGTGCCGAATTTGACGATCAGCGGCTGGCTCTTGTCACAGCTCCATCCCATAGTCTGGAAGAAGCTCTGAATACCGTGGGAAAGGTGCAGGAACAGTACAACCATGGCTCCGACATAGATGAAAGAACCAAAGAAGCTTTTGAAGCTGGCTACTACCATGCCAAGGACATTCGGGACAGCATGGCCATGCAGCGCGACCATGTTCCTGAGGGCGGCACTTTCGGGGTTGGTGATCTGGAAAGTAAAGTGCAGCAGGTGATACAGAAGAAAAGCAAGCAGCAGCAGACCGGTCCAGATCATGTTCTCACTGGCAAAGGTTGCCTTCTGGGTGGACTTGACCGCGTACTGCTGAGGGCGGCCGCCACGGTTTTCGATGGTCAGCTGAATGCCGAACCAGATGTGAATACAGACCAGAGCCAGCATTACCAGGCGGAAACCGATAATGATGGGCAGCGGCATGCTGTGGAGATGTTCGGCATAGGCGTTGATACCGCCGTTCAGCCATCCGAAGATGGAGCTGTTGCCGAGCAGATGGATGACGGCGAACAGGACCATGGCCTGGCCGGAGATCGCCATCAGGATTTTTCTGCCGATTGAAGACGTAAGCAGTTGCATAGCATTCCTTCCTTTTCAAGATTTGATACTGCAAGGATTTACATAATTGCGGAGGAGATTAAAAATTCCGGGGGGGACCGCGCCAGAGTAATCTGGAAACAACCGTCATTCCAACCTCCTTTTCAGTTTATTTCAAGACAGTGCCGACACCGCAGCAAGTAAAGAGGCATCCAACTTTTTTCAGCAGGACATACTAGACACCGTTACAAAAAAATGCAACCATTTTGTGTATACAGGATACAATTTACTCCGCCTTGAGTGCGATTGCTTTTGGCCGCGCATTCTGTTACTAAAGAGACCTTGCCGGATACAAACAACTCCTCGATTTGGAGACTTAATGGAATTCAGGTTACTAAAGAAAGACCGTCAAAGTGCAGCTCGTCTCGGAGTTGTCAGTACAGGGCATGGCGACATCCAGACACCTATTTTCATGCCGGTGGCCACTCACGGCGCCATGAAACCTCTGACACCTGCTCAAATAGAAGAGACCGGCTCCCAGATTATTCTTTCCAACACTTATCACCTGCACCTTCAGCCGGGGGAAAGTCTGGTCAAAAAGGCCGGCGGTCTGCATAAATTCATGGCCTGGGACAAGCCGATCCTGACCGATTCCGGCGGCTTCCAGGTCTTTTCGCTCCCTAACAAGCGCATAACCGAAGATGGTGTTTTCTTCAAACACGAAATCAGCGGCGATGAAATCTATCTTGACCCGGCCAGCGCCACCCGCATCCAACAGGATCTGGGAGCCGATATCATCATGGCCTTTGACGAATGTATTCCCTACCCTTGCGACAAAACATACGCCGAACAATCGACAAAAAAAACCATCCGCTGGCTCAAAGAATGCCAGAGAGCGATGAGCGGAGATAGTCAGGCACTGTTCGGCATCGTCCAGGGGAGCGTTTTTGAAGACCTGCGGGCAATGTGCGCAAAAGAGATGCGAAAACTGGACCTGCCCGGCTACGCCATCGGAGGTGTCAGTGTCGGCGAGGGGCTGGAGCTGCTGAAGAAAGTTGTCAGCTGGACAGCGCCGCACCTGCCGGAAGACAAGCCGCGCTATCTGATGGGGGTCGGCCTGCCGGAAGATATCCTTGAAAGTGTCGAGCGCGGCATCGACATGTTTGACTGCGTCATCCCGACCCGTTATGCCCGCAGCGCGACGTTGTTCACTCGGCGCGGCAAGATTCGGCTTACCAACAAGAATTACAAGCGCGATTTTTTCCCGATTGACCCCAGCTGCAGCTGCTATACCTGCCGGCATTTCAGCAGGGCCTACGTTCATCATCTCTTTGTTGCCAACGAAGTTCTGTCAGCTGTTTTGTCGGCAATTCACAACGTACATTTCTACCTGACCATGATGACGGAGATCCGCCAGGCCATCGGCGATGGAAAGTTTATGGATTATAAGAACGCTTTTCTGGCGGAGTATCAAATTGGTGAAAAGAGAAAGTAGAATTGATGAATAACGGCATCCTGTCAGTATTGAAATTATCGGCACTGTTTACGTTAGTACTTGCATCACCTGCATTTGCCGATGAAAATGTGTGCGGTCCGATGACTCCCGCAGAAGAGCAGACGCTTAAGCTTCAGCAGGAGAATTCCAATCTGGCTGCCCGTATCCAGGAGCTGGAATCCAGACGTTGCATCTCGGTTGATCTGCTCAGACAAAAGAAGACACAGCGGCTGAAAGAGATCGCTACAGATGTCAGGCAGCAACGCAAGACGGTCGAAGATTTTCAGGGATTTGTAACCTGGATGAGCGCCAATCTGGCCGGGTACAACAAGTACATTCAGACCGGCTCCTACGCCGCAGTCGCAGCACGCATGCTGCCGATACCCTACGCCGGTCAGGCCTCCATATTCACGAAGTTTCTAACTCAATTCACCATATCGCTTAACAGTGCCTCGCTGTCCATCAACAACTATCTGGGAACATCCCTGAAGTATATTGAAATGGTCGATACCATCGACCCAGCCGGACCGATTGACCAGAAGAGCGTAGATGACCTTTCAGCCTTTGCCGACCAGCAGCTTATTAAAGATATGTACGAGGCCCAGAACAGGTTGACAGCCGTATCAGATCTTGCCTCCGGCGCGCTTTCCTTTCTTCAAAGCCTTAACAATTTTGTCAGCGGTACGGATGAGTACTGGAACAAGATGAAGGGGGCCTTCAGGAAGGATATTGATCCAAAAGAAAAAAGCTATATATCCGAGAGCACCAGCAACCTGAAGACCCGAGCTGCTATATTCAACAGCAGGCTAAAGAGCTTTGAGGAGTTGGGGAAAAAACAGACCACTGCGGTAAAGTCATTGGCTGTCTACGATGAACTGAACGCTGAACTGGCGGTAAAATCAGGTCGTTGAGTTGATATATTTGCAATAGCTGTTAGATTACATGATGATAAGTATAGTGTGAAATTTATGACTGAAACATCCGGGAGTTTTCATGGCTGGCTACGAGCAGACCTTTCTGGAGCAGGTTACCAATATTAATGGGGTTGATTTTTCCACCTGGGCCGGCTGGGAGAGGCTGATGGCATGGACAAGACGTCAGCCCTGGGCAAGCGAGTTTCTGGGCAGTGATAAAATTCCTGCCCGTTTTATGCACCCTACGACTCTTGCCGAGGAGCTGACAAAGTATCTTGGAGGGTAAGGATAAAAGCCTTCTCAAGATATTTCAAAAACAGCCGCCACATTCGCGTCGGCTGTTTTTTTCATTTTCGAGAACTATTTGAAAAGAGTCACAACTCCATCATCCAGATCGTACTTGGCAGCGACAATTTTGATTTTCTTTTCATCAGCCAGATGTTTCAGGATTTTGGACTTTTTGATCAGATTGGCAGCAACGGTTCTGGCATTGGCATCAATTACGCATTCCACAAACTCATCTTTCTTTGTATCAGCGCATTTCGCTTCATCCTTGCAAGCCTGTCAATCCTTACCAGCTGATTTTATATTGGGCGCAATAGCCTTGACAATTGCATCGATATTAGCACTGCCGGTACTTTTGCCTTTTGCTCCAACCGTGGCAGAAACAGCTCCGCAACGCTCGTGGCCCAGCACCATCACCAACGGAGAACCGAGATGCTCGGCAGCGTATTCGATACTGCCCAACACCACAGGATCCGGGATGTTGCCGGCAACACGTACAACAAATATTTCACCAAGTCCTTTGTCAAAAACTATTTCCGGCGGAACGCGGGAATCAGAGCAGGTGAGAATTATTGCGTAAGGCTTCTGGGACTTTGCCAGACTGGTACGAGTTGGCGCATCACACAGCTTGCCACCTGCCATCTGATTTTCGACATAGCGCTTGTTTCCATCCATCAACTTCTGCAACGCCTCGTCCGGTGAAACTGAAGGACCACTGCCTGCCGATGCAAAAGCAAATCCGGCAACGGCTGCAACCAAACTCATAACCACAAAACATTTTCCAAGTTTACAGATTTTAGACATTTTACCCCTCCCGTTTTTAGTGATGCGCTAATTTAAGTATTCCTAAAATTCTGTCAATCATTTTTTTAACCATAACACCATTTAGCCTTGACGTATGAGCTACTCTCCACTATATTTCACAGCTCTGGCGGAGTGGTGAAATGGTAGACACAGCAGACTCAAAATCTGCCGATTGCAAGATCATGCCGGTTCGAGTCCGGCCTCCGCTACCATAGATAAATAAAGGGCTCACACGTTTTTAGCGGTGAGCCCTTTTCTATTTCAAAACTTGAATCTTGAACCAAACTTGAACCAGA
>JACRCG010000329.1 GCA_016219145.1 Deltaproteobacteria bacterium
AGAAAGGGTTTCACCCAAAAGGTGATCTGAATTCAGAACCTTTTCAATTGAATTATCCTGTTAATACTGATAGTTATAACTCTGTGAGCTCTGTGCCTCTGTGAGAACTGCTTTTTATAGGGTTATATGCTCTCCCGGATAATAAGTATCGATCCGGAAACTCTGGATGATGAAATTGCATGGCGCTGTTTAAGCACGCTAGGAATAGCGATGTCAAGAAATTGAGTGGAGATCCGGTTCGCAACCATCTGATAATTTACAGCCTTTATATGAAGATCGACAATCTACCACCACTCAAAATTGGATTTGTTATCAAAATGTGCTATTGTGAAAAAGGCTTTATAGAGTTATAACTGCGCTATTCCTCATACCGGGCATCAGTAATCGAAACGCCTGTTACTTTTGCCCTACAACTTACAAGCCAAAACGATATTGGAGGATTGGGCCATGAATATCAAAAAGATTTTGCTTGTTGACGATGTCAACCTTTTCCTGGAACAGGAAAAGGGTTTTTTTGTTCGTGGCGAATTCAAGATCCTGCTGGCTAACAACGGCGAAGAAGCGTTAGAAACCATTTTTAAAGAGCAGCCCGACATTATTTTTATGGATCTGTACATGCCGGTCATGGATGGAGACAAATGCTGTCATCTGATCAAGTCTCATGAGAAATATCGGCATATACCTGTAATAATGGTAACTCAGGGGGGCTGTGACACCGATTTCGAGCGCTGCTGGCAAGCGGGTTGCAACGATATTATCCCCAAGCCGATTAACCGGTTTCTGTTTCAGTCCATGGTCAGAAGATATCTGGACATTCCCTTCAGAAAAGCTCCCAGAGCGGCGGTTCACCTGCACATTCAATGCAAATCCTGTGTTGATCCGAATCAATTTCTTTCAAACTATACCGTTAACCTTAGTACAGGCGGGTTCTTTATCGTTTCCAGCGAGATCTACCCTATTGACAGCCAGTTTGACATCGAATTCGTATTGCCCTATGACGGCACGACCATAAAGTGCTCGGCCAGAGTAGCCTGGATCAATCACCCCGAATCACTGATCAACAAGAACCTCCCGGTCGGTATGGGGCTGCAGTTTCTTGACCTGTCTCTGGATGATATGGATGCAATTCGTAACTTTATAAAGGATCAGACTATCATGCCGGAGTGGTAACAATCCTGACTGCTGCTGGAGTGTAAAAAAAGACCGGGCCGCCCACAATTCCGTTCAAGATTGAGGCGCCCGGTCTTTTTGCTTTTTCTGAATTTGAAACCTGACATCCGCGACTGCCGCGCTGATGTCAGGCCGATCAGTTCTCGGTCATGAAATGTTGTTCGTAGAGATCCTCCAGCGCCTGAAGATGCTGGCTTTCTTCCTTATGGAGCTGTGCAAACAGCTTTCCCATCGGGGCGCCGGCACAGCCGTCTGATACCTTGCCATAGAAATCCACCGCACCTTTTTCAAGGTGTATGGCGTAAATCAAGGCTTCGCGCACTCCGGACTGCGGTCCGAGCTCCTCCTTTTTGAATATATAATCCAGGCGCATGGTCGGAATGGGCTGGTCAAGTCCTTCGCCCTCCTCCATACGACCGTCCAGCAGGGCTTTTTCCAGTTGGTACTTGTGATTCAATTCATCGATGGCGTTGTCGCGCAGAAGCTCTTTTGCACCTTTGTTGGTCAACTGGCGGATGGCGGCCAGATAGGTGCGGAAGCCCTCTTCTTCCATCTTGATGGCCATCTCTACGGCCGCATCAAAGGTATAACAGAACTGATCGGTACTCATGGCTATGCCTCCTGCTCGATCAGCCTGGCTGATTTTATAAATACCGGTTCGACAGGCACATCCGAATGTCCGCTCTTGTTACCTGTTTTTACGTTCCTGATCTGATCTACCACATCCAGACCGTCCAGCACCTGACCGAACACGCAATAACCGAAATGATCCTGATGTTTGCCCTTGTGATCAAGGAAAGCATTATCCACGGTGTTGATGAAAAATTGGCAGGTGGCCGAATCAACAACTGCGGTACGAGCCATTGCAAGTGTGCCGCGCTTGTTTAAAAGACCGTTGGTGGCCTCGTTCTTGATGGCAAACCTGGGCTTTTTGATTTCCATGTTCTCGTTCATACCGCCGCCCTGAACCATGAAATCCTTGATGACACGATGAAATATCAGACCGTCATAATGCCCGTCTTTAACGTAGGAAAGAAAATTTCTGACTGTGATCGGTGCTTTTTCCTTAAACAGCTCGATCTTGATGTTGCCCATTGATGTTTCCAGCATGACCTGCGGGTTTTGTTCTGACATTGCAAATCCTCCAAAATAATTGAGTGTTTTTTCAGAATTTATAAAATACTACTATTCAGCTCCATAGTTCAAATAAAATTCGGGGTGAACACGGCAGATCATGCCTACTGAATTTTCAGTACAATTTTCCCGAAATGTTTGTCCTCTTCCATCATGCGGTGCGCCTCTGCCACCTGATCAATACTGAACACCTTCTCGATAATCGGCACAATGCTGCGATCGGCAAACTTGGGCAGGGCTCTGCGAGTAAATTCGGCAACTATCTCGGCTTTTTCGGGTACCGGACGGGAGCGCAGGACGCTGCCGACAATCTGCTGGCGCTTGACCATCATCAGGGCCAGATTAAGTTCGGCCTTGATTCCGCTGATAACGCCGATGATGACCAGCCTCCCTTTGTAACCCAATGAATTCATGTTGGGTGCCAGATATTTGGCGCCGACATGGTCCAGAACCAGATCAACGCCTTTCTTGTTTGTATACTCCTTGACGACTTCAGTAAAATCAGGTGTTTCGAGGAAGTTTATCAGAAAATCGGCGCCGATCTCTCTGACCCGCTCCATCTTGGCAGGTGAAGCGGTCACGATCAGCTTGTTGGAAGGAGTAAGGGCGCGACAGAGCTGGATTGCAGCCGTGTTGACCCCACCGCCGCCGCCATGCAGTATGGCGCTCTGACCATCCTTGAACTCTCCGATCATGAAAACATTCAGAAAAGCGGTAATGTACGATTCGCAGACACAGGCCGCCTCCTCGAAATTCATGCTCTCCGGAATCTTCATCAGATGTCCGGCATACGCCACGGCAAATTCGGCATAGCCGCCCCCACCTACCAGTGTCATAACCCGCTCGCCGACCTGCCAGCCGATCACCCCGGCCCCAAGCGCCTCTATCGTACCGGCTACCTCAAGGCCAAGGATCAGTGAATCACCCGGCGGCGGCGGATATTTACCTTCGCGCTGCACCAGATCGGGGCGGTTGATCGATGTAGCCACAACCCTTATAAGCACCTGTCCCTCACCGGGAGAAGGCCTTTCCGCCTCGCCGATCTTGAGAACCTCGACTCCTCCGAAACCTTCCATCAAAACTGCCTTCATACTGTGTAACCCCCGTGTATTATTTAGTAGTTGTACCTTACCGGCCTTCATGGCCGCCTTTTGCTGCGGTAAGCATTTTACATCAAGTGAATCAGGTCGTTGCGGGATAAATCCTGAGTGATGAGACAGAGGCGATAGCCTCAAAATCCCGGTCATTATGCAATAGCTCGGCATTATGTTCAATGGCGGTTTGAGCTATCAACAGGTCAACCGTGCTGCGAACGGTAAGTCCTTTTGATCTGCATTTCCGGTAAATATCAGCAGCCTTTACATAGGAATCATGATTTTTGAGGGAAAGCGCCGATAGTGTCATGAGCGAAGAACGTACCTCAAGGTAATCGCGATCGCTGCGAATGCCCTGTAGCACTTCTGTAAGCGTGATTTCCGCGATGGCAATATCAGTTTCGTTTGAGATCAGCTCTTCAACCGCCTTGTCATGGCAGGAACCGGTGCGGTTCAGAAACTCGATCAGGGCACTGGTGTCAAGCAGGATCATGGCGGCTTTCCCGTAGTGCGTCCAGATCGCCCTGCCAGAGTCCGGGATGGCGGATGGCCAGCAGCCTTTTCCGACTACGCTGTTTGATCAGCTCCTGCAAGGCGCAGACGATGACATCCTTTTTAGTCTTGAACCCGGTCAGGCGTACGGCTTCATCCAGCAGGTCGGTGTCTAAAACAACATTGGTTCTGGCAAGCATGATGCACCTCAAACAGGGATATTTGTACACATTATCTTACAATGATTATGTGGATGCAAGAAATAAAAAAACAGTGTAAAGAAAAAAACTGATTGAACAAAACCATGGGCGCAGCAATAGCTGCGTCGAGGATTTTGTGATTGGCGGCCGGACAAAGATGGCGTGAATACGAGATGCGAGCTTGGGATGTATATTTACGGACAAGCTCTTAGCGATGTGCAAGAGATTAGTCCCCATCCACATCTTGATTTAAAGTCCGTTTTCTGCCATAACAGCCGCGCTTTAATAACTACTTGCGGCAGGTTTAATCATGAACATAATGGTTACAAACGACGACGGCATACACGCCCCCGGCATCCGCGCCCTGGCCGAGGCGATGAAAGAGCTGGGCCATGTGACCGTTGTCGCTCCGGACCGCGAACGAAGCGCAGCCGGGCACTCGCTGACACTGCACTCGCCGCTGCGGATTTTTGAACTGCATAAAGACTGGTATGCCGTGGACGGCACCCCGACCGACTGTGTTAACATGGGGATTCATAATATGCTGCCGGTTACGCCGGATCTGATCGTCTCCGGAATCAATCATGGCGCCAACCTGGGTGATGACGTGACTTATTCCGGTACTGTGGCAGCCGCGATGGAGGCCAACCTGATGGGCATTCCAGCCATAGCCTTCTCTCTGGCAACCTTCGACAAAGAATGTAATTTCGACGCTGCCGCCCGGATCGCATTGCGGGTGGCCCGGCAGGTTGCCACGCACAAGTTGCCGTCAGATACTTTTTTGAACGTCAACATTCCCAACTGCCCGTTGGAGCAGATGCGTCCCACGCTTGTCACCCGTCAGGGGAAGCGTTCCTTCATCGGAAAGATTGTCGACAAAACCGATCCGCGCGGACGCAAATATTTCTGGATCGGCAGCGAGGAGCCTGGCCCCAATGACGAAGAGGGGACCGATTTTCACGCCATAAACCGTGGGCACGTCTCCGTGACGCCCCTGCACCTCGATCTGACCAACCACAAATCATTAAAGATTCTGTCCGGCTGGGAGTTCTGACACACGTAAGCACAGCTGGACTTTCCGGTATAGTCCTGCTATATTCGCGCCCATTTCGGGGCCCTCTATGAACTTTGATTTCGCCAGAAAAAAAATGGTGCAGGAGCAGATCGTGGCGCGCGGTATCAGCGACCGGCGGGTCATTGACGCCATGTTGAAGATTCCGCGTCACATTTTCGTTCAGGAGGCCTTTGCCGCCCAGGCCTACAGCGATTCCCCGCTTCCGATCGGCGAGAAGCAGACCATCTCGCAGCCCTACATGGTGGCGCTGATGACAGAGCTGCTGTCGCTTGACGGCAGCGAGAAGGTTTTGGAGATCGGCACCGGCTCCGGTTATCAGACCGCCATCCTGGCCACCCTGGCCGACCGGGTCTATTCGGCCGAGCGCATCAGGCCTCTTGCTCTGCGCGCCAGAAAATGTCTCGATTCGCTCAAACTGTTCAATGTCATGCTCCGTATCAACGACAACGAGGGAAGCCCGATCGGCTGGGAGGATGAGGCGCCCTTTGATGCCATTATCGTTACCGCCGGCGCGCCTGATGTTCCTGCCATTCTGACAGATCAACTGGCGCCGGGAGGGCGTCTGGTGATCCCGGTGGGGTCGGATTCCGAGCAGCAGCTTCTGAAAATCACCAAGAACGACCAGGGTGAATTGGAAAGATTTGCTTCGGTAGGATGCCGTTTTGTGCCGCTCATCGGCCGTCAGGGCTGGCAGGCATGACAATAACTACTGCCAAAAAGGGCGTCCAAACCATGCCGGACACACAGTTACCTGCCGGTTATATTGTGGAGGATCCGCTTGATTATGTTGAAGTCTTACCACTGGATGAGGTTGAAGAGCCACAGCTGTTCCTGGAAGAAATCCACGTCGAAGATAGTCCGGAAGATGAAATCCCTCTGGTTGAACTGGAGCATTTCGACGACGCTATCAAGATATACCTGCGCGACATCCAGCGCACTCCGCTCCTGAATGCCGAATCCGAAAAGGAGCTGGCCCGCAAGATAGAAAAGGGTGACAAAGCCGCCCGCAACAAGATGATCGAGTCCAATCTCCGGCTGGTGGTTAAAATATCCAAGCGTTACATGAACCGCGGCCTTCCATTTCTTGACCTGATCGAAGAGGGCAATCTCGGTCTTATCAAGGCGGTGGAGCGCTTCAGCCTGGCAAAGGAGTGCCGCTTTTCCACCTACGCAACCTGGTGGATCAGACAGGCCATTGAACGGGCGCTGGTCAATCAATCCCGTACCATCCGCCTGCCGGTCCACGTATCCGACGACATCAACCGGATGCTGCGGACAACCCGGGCCCTTTCTCATGAATTGCAGCGCGAGCCGAACATTCAGGAAATTTCAGAAGCAATGAAAGTCAAACCGGCCTACGTGCGCCGCATGTCGCTGCTGCTGCGCCGAACCTGCTCGATAGATTCACCCATCGGCGAAGGCAGTGACTACGCCCTGATCGATACATTGCAGGACTATGCCGCAACAGCGGCACCGGAACGGCTGGAGAACATAAACCAGTTCAAGATCGTGTCGGCGCACCTTGACGAGCTCACCGAAAGCGAGAGGAAAATATTGACGCTCCGCTTTGGCCTTGATGATAACGAGCCCCAGACTCTGGATGTCATCGGTCAACAGTTCGGAGTTACACGAGAGCGCATCCGCCAGATCGAAGCCAAATGCCTTGAAAAACTGCGCCGGAATACGGCAACATCCTGATAATTTTATTAATTCTGAAAAGGAGCAAAGGACATGGATCAACTGAAAGACATCATTCGCGACATTCCTGACTTTCCCAAAAAGGGGATAATCTTCAAGGACATAACCACACTGCTACAGGACGCAAATTCGTATCAGAAAATGATCGACCTGCTCTCGCACCGTTACATCGGCAAACGCATCGACAAAGTAGTCGGCGTAGAAGCACGCGGCTTTATTATCGGAGCGGCACTGGCATACAAACTGGGCGCCGGTATCGTGCTGGTACGCAAACCGGGCAAACTCCCTTCCGAAACCTTCAGTAAAACCTACGACCTGGAATACGGCACCGATACCCTTGAAATCCACAAAGACGCCATCAAACCGGGCGAGCGCATCCTGATCGCCGACGACCTGCTGGCAACCGGCGGGACCATGTCGGCCGTGGTTGATATGGTGCAAAGCATGGGAGGCGACATTGTGGAATGCTGCTTCATGGCCGAACTGGATTTTCTGAATGGCCGCAGCAGACTGCCGGAAGGCAAGGTCTTTTCACTGCTCAATTTCTAGACGGCTTACCGGAATCGTCAAAGAGGTTGAAACCTTGATTTCGCTCTGCTATAACCGGACGGCACTTCATCAGGTCCCCGTAGCTCAGCAGGATAGAGCACTTCCCTCCTAAGGAAGGGGTCGGACGTTCGAATCGTCTCGGGGACGCCAATAAATCAAGGGGTTACTGCTTATGCCGTAACCCCTTTTCTGTTGCCTGCGTAAATCCTGTGTAATCGTGCTTTTTATCCGGTGTGCTGATAACTCCGATGTATTCCAAGTTTATTTTCCAGTTTAGATAGTGACTGTCTTCCGCGCATAAATATCACTTCAGTAATATTTACTGTAAGCAAGCCCACTATGCCACCATAAATATCATTACAACAATATTTTAGTTGCCTCATTTCTTTTCATCTGCAATAATATCAACTAGATGATATTATCTCATGATGAGGGGCAAGCTATGTCAAAAACCGTAATCCCACTTCCTGTCCCGAAGCCGCAACAGCTGCTTGATGCCGCGACGCTGGGAAAATTTGTTCGTGCGAGAAGAACGCAGGCCGGCATGACCATTCATGAAGCTGCCGCCTTTTGCGGTGTCGCTGTCGGTACCATGAGCAAGCTGGAAACCGCCGGTGGTGACGTGAAGTTGAGCAGCATCCTGACGGTCTGCTCCATGTTGGGGGTCACAATCAATCTCGAGGCTCTGGAGGGATAATGTCTATGTATCTCACGATAGATCTCAATCGCAGACATCTCGGGAAGATCCTCCTTGAAGAGAAGAGCGAACAGTATGGGCTGGAGTACGCTCCGTCGTGGCTTGAAGGGGGAGGTTTCCCCGTATCACCACATCTGAAACCGGGCGAATGCGCCCCCGAATCGGTAAAACGGTTCCTTGCCAATCTGCTTCCGGAGGGAAGATGGTTGGAAGAGCTTTCAGTCTCCAGCCACATCTCAAGATCAAATGTATTCGGGCTTATTGCTGCCATCGGAGCGGAGACGACAGGAGCGCTGTCGTTCAGGATAGGGAATGAACCGGAGGGTGGACAGTTGACAAGCTTCAGGCCAGTGACGTACGACGAGCTTGCGGAGCGCATCGGTAAACGCCAGAACGTGTCGATAGCGGTATGGGACGGAAAACCGCGACTCTCGGTCGCAGGCGTACAGGATAAACTGCCGCTGCTCATCCGGGCGGATGGACAGATGGGTTTTGGCGAAGGGGAACTGGCATCGACTCATATCTTGAAGTTCGGTACTGCCCGCGCCTTGCACCTGGTGATCAACGAATTCATATGTATGCAGCTGGCAAAGGGTATGAAGCTGCCGGCTGCTGAGGTTTCCCTTGCCCGTTTTGGCGAGCCGGTGCTGGTAGTGCGACGTTTTGATCGTGAGTTGACCGGTGATACTGTTGTCCGCCGGCACCTGATCGACGGCTGCCAGATGCTTGACCTGCCGCCGACCTACAAATACGAGCGTCCCTTTGGCAAGGGTGGAGATGCTGCCGTCATCAGATCTGGAGCCAATCTGCCGGACCTCTTCGCCTCCTGCCGGCTCTGCCGGGTTCCCGCTGCCGCCATGCGGGATATGCTTAATTGGGTTCTGTTCCAGCTCCTGATCGGTAACAGCGATGCCCATGGTAAAAACATCTCTTTCTTCGTCGGGCCGGCCGGCATCGATATGGCTCCTGCCTATGATCTGCTCAATCTCGACATGTACGCCGCCGAATATGACCGTGATTTTTCCATGGCGATCGGCGATGCCTTTGCTCCAGAGGATATTACGCCATGGGAGCTGGCAGAGATGTGCGAGAGGTGCGGCCTGCAGAAACGACTGGTTGCCAAGACGCTCACAACAATGTCAGAAAAATTGCTCAAAGCGATGGATGAAGTCGATCTGTCCCTGCTTCTACCTGGAGATGAAGCCGGGTTTGCCGGAGAGCTGATCGATACGATCAGGAAGAATGTGGAGCGTTATTTGCCGTATGCGATACAACTGCCGAAAATTGAGGTGTAATGCGGATCGTTCCTGTCGGGTGAAACTGGAGGTAGTTTTCGGCTGAAACATATCTGCAACTTATGACGGTACCAGAATATTTGTTCCGGGACGGGGGCGTTATTTCAATGGTGCGAGAAGCGAGAAGAGGAGGGGTCAACTCTCCATTCACCATTTCCGAGAAGAGGAGGGGTCAACTCTCCATTCACCATTTCTTGATCCTTGCCAGCGAGAAGAGGAGGGGTCAACTCTCCATTCACCATTTCTTGATCCTTGCCAGAGCATTTTTTATCAACTTCCGCAACAACTCGTCCTCTTCCATTTTTTTGATAAATCGCTTGCTTGCTTCCCCTATCGCTGTTTCACCCACATCGAACTTGCAAGCTATCTCTTTCAATGTAGCACCGCTGTATTTGTGGCAGAGATATATACTTGCCTGTCTGGACAGTTTTTCATTGTCCGTTATGGCCTCTTTTGCCGCATTTATTATATCTTCAAGCGTCGGTCTGTTGGAAAAATGCCGCAGTGCCGGGATACCCTTGTCTTCGTCTCTTCCTTTGAGATGTGCTTCCGTGATTTCTTCGATAAAGCCGGGGCTCCCAAGTATTGATCCACCTATCGCGTTATTAAGGGGACTTTCATACAGCGCAACGTCCTGATTTTCGACAAAGTCACGGTAATTATTTTGTGAGGCTGATTCGTTTTTTCCAAAGTAACCAAGGGTAAAACCTGTTTTCAGCCACACAGGCAGCTGTGACTTGCCTGTGTATGATTGATAGCTCGACCATTGATATTCGCCAGCCTTGACAGATATTCCAGCCTTTACCGGATTAAGATGAATATAGCGGGTGAGTTCGACTGCGTATTCATCGGCTTCGACCAGTATCGCCTTGTAGCGCCCTTGGAAAAGGTGGCCTGATCGATTCCTTTTAATATTAAAGTAAGTTGAGTAAGCGCCGATTATGTGGCTCATGATCTGAGAAAGATTGCCAGCCGGGGTTTCCAAAAGAAGGTGAAAATGGTTGCTCATAAGGCAATATGCGTGAATCACCGCTCCATAACGTTCGGTTGCTGATGCCAAATATTCAAGGAACTTCTCCCTGTCTCTACGGCTCTTAAAAATATCCTTCCTTTCGTTTCCACGCGATGTCACATGGTAAAAGGCACCAGGATATATAATGCGCAACGGTCTGGCCATGGGATTGCTCCTCAGATAATAGTTTTTGCAAACTACACCAGAGCCGCAATAAAATGGAAAGTGGAGAGTTGACCCCTATAGGTTTCGCAGCTCGTCGGTGTTCAATACCCCGGCGATGCTTGATCCGTCTGATGATTTGCCGTCTTTCTGATTCTTGATGGCCTGTTTGATGTTGACTATCTGTACTCCGGCCACAACGCTGTTGACGACGGCGTAGTCGCCCCACAGCGCCAGTCTGCCGGGGATGCCGCTGTAGGCCTCGCTCAGCTTCTCTCTCCCTATGATCGGTGGTTCACCCGGATTGGTCGAGAGATCGTAAAAACGGACATAGCCATACTGGATACCGCCGCCGGTTACAGGATCCGTCCAGATGACGTTGTCGGTCATGGCCATTATGTCCTTATCCTTTTCGGGATGGACGGCCACACTGCGGAAGTCGAATTCCCGGCCGACATAGCGGCAGTCCGGGTTGCTGTTGTCGGAGGGGCAGCTTGAGTTTACCTGGTGGATCGTGGCGGGCGCGGTCGGGTCGGTGACGTCGATGACACGCCAGCCTTTGTCACCGGCGGCTACATAGGCGTAGGTGTCGGTTTCACCGGTGGTGTCTTCAAAGGTAAACAGGTCGATATCCCGGACGCCGGTAAATTGCTGGGCGCTGTTCAGATCATAGGCGTTTGGAACTTTAGTGGTGA
Organism: Deltaproteobacteria bacterium; assembly: GCA_016219145.1. Taxonomy (GTDB): domain Bacteria; phylum Desulfobacterota; class Desulfuromonadia; order Geobacterales; family Pseudopelobacteraceae; genus JACRCG01. The sequence goes on from JACRCG010000329.1 coordinate 11,274, forward strand.
AGGAGGAGGTAAATTCCTTTTCCATGCTGAACAACCCGTCACCCGCTGGCGGCTGGTTGGGCGACGAGGGATTGACGGCTATATCCTTGATTCCGGTTGAGAGAACTATTTTGTAACCTCTGGCGTAGAACAGGTTGCCTTTGGGGATCAGCGTGGCCTGCATCCGGCCCCCTTCGATGCCGACGATGACGTTGGCCGGGACTTGTGCTCCGCTGGTGGTGTCGATCAGTTTGAAGTTGCTTTCTACGTTTTGCACCGGTTCGTTGAAGGTGGCCACAATCTGGGTAGTGACCATGATATCTTTTGTGCTGTCTTCCGGGAAGATGGCGTCCACCCTGGGGGGGCCGTCGATCGGGGTGCCGAGGTTTGTGCCTGTCGCGACGGCGTGCAGGTTCAGGGTGCGGATGCTTTTGTTCCCGGCTGCGTCACGGGCTTCGATGGTGAAGATGTAGTAGCCGGGCAGATTGGGGCTGTAGTAGTTCAGGGCTGCATCCGGATCGAACTGCACGGTGTAGTCATAGCGGTAGAGCGTGGTCTGTTCCGCTCTCAGGTAGGCGTGTTCAACCGGTTTTTTCGGGGCTTTCAGCACAATGGGGGTGTCGCTGCCGGTACCGCTTCCGGTTTCGCGGTAGTTGACGGTCAGGGTGACGCTCCCCATGCCCTGGTCGATGATGCTGAGCGGCAAGGCCAGTTTGGTGCCGACCGGGGTGGTTCCGGCTATGATGCGGTTGGCGGCCGGTTGTCCGGCGACTACCTGCAAACTCATGTTGATGACCGGCGCGGTCCGGTCGGGCGGGATGGTGTCCTTATCAGCCAGTTTGAAGTTGACATCGCGGACGTTATAGGGCTGGGCGCAGGCCGAGCCGTCGAAGGTGTTCCGGTACATGGTCTGCGGGTTGATGGCGGTCAGGCGGAATGTTTTGCAGTTGGCGTCCGGCCCGGCAAAGGCGGGCGGGAGTTCAATCAGGAAGCCGAAAGTGCCGTAGAAGCCCAGGCCGTTGCTGTAGGAAACATAGTTCCAGGCGTCTGGTGAACGCATCACAGCCCCCTGTATGGGACGGTCGGATTTGTAAGTCAGGTTGCCGGCTGCATCTTTGGTCGGGGTTTCGGCTACTCCGTCCGGAGGCGCTTGATAGCCCGGCTGATCGTTTCTGTCCTGATAGGCGTAGCCGGATATGATGACCGGTTGAATTTCGGCAAAGCTGGTGAAGACCAGAGAGCCCCCCATCCAGACGCCGGGGAACGGTTCGCAGGCCGATGTAATGCGGTTGCCGACGATTTTTGTGCTGTCGATGATCTCGTACACCTGTTCGGTGGTGTCATCGCCATTAACCAGTGTGCCTGGACTGGTGATGAAGACCGGGGTGTTGGTGTTGAAACCGGCCGGAAGCGGGATGGAGATTTCCACCGCTTTCTGGAACGGTATCCCGCCGGTGTCGATGTTGACCGCCCCATCGTTCAAGTCAAACTCAAGGCAAAATCCCAGACGTCATGTTTGTCATACTTGATCGCTCATTTGCTGTTGCAGACATTGCCTGAACACCATAGTAATAGGTCTTCCCGTGAGCGGCTGACGTATCAACGTAGGTGGTCGTGCCGTTTGGGACATCGGCTATCTTCTTTTTCACGATGCCGTCAGGGTCTTCTGTTCTGAATACCATGTAGCTTGTTACCCATTCTGGGTCTTGGGGAGATAGCTTCCAATCAAGCTGGATGCCTGTATCTGTTGGTTTAACGAGTAATTCTCTGTCAAGTTCAATATTAAGATAGACTTCTACATCTATGTTTTCAGTTTTGCCTCCAGCCGACATAACTATCATTGCGGTACCAAGTTTCAATGCAGTGACAACACCCTTATTGTCAACTGTCACAATATTCGTGTCACTGCTTGTGTATTGGGCTCCACCAATAACATCAAGCTCTCTTTTAATTCCATCCGAAAACAATCCTCTAACAAATATGCTTTTTGTGTTATTAGATTCAGTAACAGATTTTTTTCTTATTACTAAATTTTTATCTGTAATTATTTTTTCAAGTTTTACATCTGGTGGGAGTTGTACGGATATATCAATGCCTGTTTTAACTGCTGTGTCATCCGTTAGTCTTGCAATGGCTTCGACCCTAGCATTTCCAACATACTGATCACCTATTCGCAACTCTATTTCGTAAGGTGGCGCAATAAGCACTTCTGAAGAACTACCTGTTGGAGTCGCGGATACCACTATAGCAGCTATATCTTCGTTAGAAGCTGCTTCAATGACTACTTTGATTTTTTGACCAGGATAAACAACGGAATTGTTTACGGGCTGTATAATAGTCAATGAATAGGCTGATGATGCATTCAGCGCAAGTACCAATCCTGTCAATATAATTAACCACCTTCTCATAATATCCTCCGATTATTTTTCAATTTGATCTCTTACTATATCAACAGTATCATCGCTTTTTAGTACAGTGGTATGATCGACCTTTAATACATTGAATTTCGACGGTGCATCTCCAAACTGGCTCATTTGGTTTACTATCCGATCATTTGGAGTATTGAAAACAGGATCTTGTTGCACCTTAGGAAATGAACTGTCCGGCTTTTTCCCACAGATTGTCTGCAAGTACTTCCATAACTCAGAAAGATCTTCGTCGTATATTTTGCCACTTTCGGCAACTCCAGCTATTGCGCTCCAATTTATCGGCATAACTGAAGCGTCAAGCCTGGTCAATGCAGGGCTCCCAGGTATTAAATCAAGCAATGCTCCGTTGAGATTTGTTCGGGAAGGATCTGTCCATACTCCTTTCTTTTTGTCAACATTAGTAAGCACCAAATGATAGCAGAAAAATGGTTTATTTTTATCAATATCAAATAACTGCTGTGCCATTTCACTCCCTTTATGAGGAGTATCAATCGAAATGAATTTATTGATCTTCTCTTTGCATTCAGAACGGTTCATTCGACAGTACTCCTTGGTAAGAAGACCACCCATGCTATGGCCAATAACATTGACCTTCGGTGCATACGTTAGTTTTTTACGCATTTTTATTATTGTGTCTTCAATTTCATCTTTTACCTTAATGTAATTATTAAGAATAGCATCCGCATTTGTTATTTCGTAATTTGCTCGTGTGACCAAAAATTGGTCGTGTTTGTTCAGAACAGGCTCAAACGTATCCCACGAATCCGGCTTAGCCCACAACCCATGCACCAGCACCACCGGCGGACGCCTTAGCTTTATCACCGGTTTGATATCTGTGATTCCAAGATCAACATTTACTACTCTTTCCGCACCGGTCTTATCGGTTGCCTCCATACTTGTTCCATATCTCACATAAGTCTGCGGCACACGGTATATCGCCTTGAAGCTTTGTGATGCTGCGTCGAATTGCGCAACAAAAGCCCCGGTCCAACCGCCTTGATAGAGCATGAGACCAGTAGCATTGGTGTCAGTACCCAAATCGGGGTCTTCAAGCGAAAACACCGGTTTGTAGACATTGTAATTGGGTGTCACCCTCAATTTCAATGTCAGCAGTGCAGTACCGTCGGTTGCAGCGCCCTTCAAATCCTTATACTTTTCATCTTCGGCAGAGATTTCAAACTTACCTACAACAATCGGAACATCCGGCCCAGGGACATCGTTTTTGGTCTGTTTGTCATAAACTATGACACGAGCATGGTAGGAACTATTGATGGCAAAGCCTGTTCCCGCTTCAATAAGCGTCATGGGCGTATCAGGCAGTATGTCCGTGAAAGTTTTGATGGCCACATTGTCTTTGTAAATGACAACCCGCATATTCTCAAAGTCACCATTGGTGCCCGGATCAGTCTTGATATGATACGAGAACTGATATGCCTGCTGTGCTGCGTTGCTCTCGTTTAGCAGCACAAAATACCTGCCGGGTGTGGGTACGATTGTCGGCGGATCGAAGTTAAGAATCTTAACACCGGTTTGCTGATTCGCTGCATAAATCCAGCCACCGCGTTCTACAATGGCTGGTGTCTGGCCTAAGGGAATGGTAATCGAGGCACCTGTTGCATCCCGTGCGCCGCTGGGATCGTAGAGCGAGGTAAAGCGATTGATGAGCTTGGGCTTGAATGGGTCTTTGATGTCAATGACATAGACTGTACCCAGACCGGTCACAAATGCCAGGCTGCTTTCCTTGTCAATGACAAGGTCCGTGGTTGATATCGCGGCGTCCTTCAGCCCTGTTTCATCCTTAGCGACTGCCAGAATTTGCGGGCTTGTCGGGTTTGTCATGTCAATAGTCCGAATCAGGCCTTCCCGGCTGCCCGCCATAACCAGATCCATGCTCCGGGGAATATTGTCTGCATCCATGTACTGGTATTGCATGGCAGAGGCGACGCGGGTGTAGTGTCTCCCGTCGTTCTGCCCGATACTGGTGACAAGCGTCGGGAGCGCGGGTGTGGTGATATCAAGAACAACGAGGCTGCCGCTGGTGGTGGTGAACAGCGCGTTGACCCCGTTAAGAACAATTATGTCGCTTGGATGTCCCAGCCCCTGCCCTACGCTATCAAATACGCCAACAATTGAAGAGCCGTCGGAAGACTTGTTCGCCTCTTGATTTGCCACGGCTTGCGTGATGCTGACGACCTGAATACCGGCGTTGATTGTGGCTATGAAGGCGTAGTTATCGTACAGCGCAAGGCGTCCGGGAATGCCGCTGAATGCCTCTGCCAGCTTTTCACGCCCGACAGATACCGGCAGCGCCGGGTTTGCCAGAGAGTAGAAACGCACGTAACCGTACAGATTACCGTCGTTGAAGTTTACGGTATCGGTCATGGCCATCAGCGCCCTGTCAGGATCGGGATGGACGGCAACGCTGCGGAAGTCAAAAGAAGTGCTGACATACTGGCAGTCGGTTGTTGCATTGGCTACACAGCTAGACGCGGCGGTGTAGACCACGCCGGGCGCGGTTGGATCGGTGACGTCCACAACACGCCAGCCCTTGTCACCGGCAGTGACGTATGAATAGAGTTTCATGGTTTCACGGTTGTAATAAAGATCGATATCACGACCGATGAACTGTTTGCTGGCAAGGTCATACGAAGTAGGTTTCTTGGTGCTGAAGGCAGTACGCACCTCAGCCAGCGGGAAAAGCTTGTCAGCTGATGTTGCGGAGTCGTTTTTGTCCGGCAGATCCTTGATGCCGCTGGTCAGTAGCACCTGATAGTCGCGATCATAATAGAGATTGCCTCTTGGTGTAAGAACAGCCTGCATGCGTCCGTTGACAATGCTGGTTGTGACTGTTGCCGGTACCAATACTTCTACGGTTACACCTGGCGCTTTGCCGGCGGTGAGGTCGATCAGCTTGAAGGTGTCGCTGGTGACATTTGTAACCGGTTCGCTGAATACAGCGGTTATCGGCATGGACACCATGACATCCTTGGCTTTGTCTGACGGTGTAATCGAATCAATGGTGGGCGGGCCGTCCCTGCTTTCGCCAAGCGACGTATCCGCGCCCACAACCCTCAGTTGCATGGACTGCCGTGCTATGTTGCCTGCGTTATCCGTTGCTTCTACAACAAAGTTGTATAGCCCAATTCGATTGGGGCGGAAATTAGCTGGATTTGTGGCTGCAATGGGGGCTTGAAACGCCGTAGCGTAGTTATAACGCCAGATGGCGGGCTTTGCGCCGGTCTGTGGTGTAAAAAGCGTCGGCATCCCAGATTGACTGAGAACAACAGAATTGGGCTCGCTAGACGTCAGGTCAGTGAAGGTTACCGTCAAGGTTGCGTTCCCCATCTGTTGATCGAGTATAAAGATGGGAACCTTTATTTCAGTGCCGACCGGAACCGTTCCGGCAATGATTCTGGTGTCAGGGGCCTGTCCAGGCGCAACCTGCATATCGATGGTTATGATGGGCGCGGTTTTGTCCGGGATGATGGTATTTTTTTCAGCCAGCTTGAAGTTGAGGTCTACAATGTTGTACGACAATGTACCGTCGGCGCTCAGATAGCCGATATTATCAACACGCCGCATGGTTTGCGGATGGATGGCGGCAATTTTGTACTCAAGGCTTCGCGCCCCGACATTTGCGAAGAGCGTTGTGAAACCGGCGTAGGAACCGTTGAATTTTGAGAAGGAGACATAGTTCCAGGAAGCCGGAGTGCGAATGACTGCGCCCTGAACCGGCCGGTCGTATTTGTATATAAGGTTGCCCATTGCATCCTTCTCGGGTATTTCTACTACTCCCGGAGGTGCGGGCTGATACCCCGGCAACTCATTCATATCCTGATAGGTGTAGCCGGAGACGATCCCTACCGTCAAATCGGGGAAGGCGGTAAAGATGTAACTCCCCATGCCGGTGATACCGTCAAAGGGGGGGCTGGCAGTGGTGATGCGGCCATTCACTATCTTGGTGCTGTCGATTATTTCATATACCTTCTCGATTGTTCCGTCTTCATTGTAAATCTCGCTTGGTTTCGTTACGAAGACCGGGGTTTTGGGATCGAATCCGGCCGGGACCGGAATCGAAAGGTGAACTTCTTTCTGGAAGTTGATCCCGCCTGAGTCGATGTTGAAGGCGGCCAGGTATTTACCCGGTGTCTGCAACGGGCTGGGGAGGTTGGCTTCTTGCAAGGCGGTGACTTTGATTTCCACCGGGCCGATCAGAGCGCCTTCCGGGATATCAAGCAGGCTGCCCCCCTCTCCTTCCACTTTCCCGCCTTTAGCCGTCACCAGATATTTTCCATCAGCGCTTTTGAAGGTGAGGTACGACACCAATGTCTGATTCCCCGAGTAGTCCATGATGACGACTTTGATTTCATCGCCAATCTGGCCGCGCACCCTGCCGCTGAAAGAACCGTTCGTGGCAGGTGTTACGGAAACTATCTCGCCGGAGGTGTTGTTGATAAGTAAAACGGTGCAATCGGCAGGCGCGGTGCCTTGCGTAGCCGTGATGGTGATGAAGCCGTCTGCGTCAGGATATGAGGCCGAGACACTGCCTGCCGGAGGCATTGGCGGTGGTGTTGTTTTCCTGATAGTGAAGGAGGAAACAACATCCTGCCCCAGCGGATAGCCCTGAAGGTCCTTGACTGTAGAGGCTATCGTGACGCTGTAGCCGGTTTCCTGTTTAAAGGCTTCGGCGGGATAGAACGTGGCGATTGTCGCTTCGGCATTCCAGGTGATGACGCCGGGAACCGTCGTTCCGGTTGAGTTAGTGAGTTTGAGGGTTTGTGAGTTTATTGAGTTTTTGTCCATCTGCTTGCTGAAAGTGACGGCCACCGCTACGCTGGGCTGAACGTTGGCTGCTCCGTTGGCCGGAGAGATCGCAACGACCGTGGGCGGAACCATCCGGACGGTCAGGTTGAGGACGCTCTTTGTATTTGCAGCAATTGTGACATCGCCCGAAGCGGTATCGCCACGGGTAGCGTCGAGAGCGGTTACGCTGCGCTCCCCGGTGGCCAGCGCCAGCAGATAGCGGCCGTCAATACCGGTCAGGTCGGCCAGAGTGGCGGATTGGGCCGAGATGTTGATTGCGGCGAATGCGGCAGCGGCGGCGTCCGTGATCTGCCCGGAAACATAGCCGATCGGGGCCACCGCTTGCAGGAACAGGTATTGACCGGTCGAGTCTATGTAGGGGCGGGGCGCCCCCGCCCAGATTTCCGCCGCTAACGGTTCAGAGTTGATTATTGAGCCGCTGAGCCTGCCCATTGCAACCAGCTTGAGTTTGCTGCCCCCTTTAACGTCAAATTTTTTCGCCACAATCACCGGCAAAGCGGGATCGAATCCGGCCGGAGCCGGGATTGAGAGGGTTGCGCTGCTTTTGAGCGACTGGCCGCCGATGGCGACATCGATCCCGCGCAGCAGGCGGAAATCGGCGCCCACCAGTGTTGTAAGAGAGGCTTCGGGGATGGTTGCCACCGTTACCGGCGCAGTGCCTGTCAGAGCGCCGGCCGGGATGCTGAGGGCCGTGCCGTCCGGCTGCAACAATCGTGCGCCATCAATGCCGACCATGATCCCGCCGCTCGTGTCGGGCGGGGTGATGTCAATCGTGATCTTGCCCAGCAGCAGATCAACGATGGTGAAATCGCGTGATGGAGCGACCGGGAAGGTAGTGCGGAGTCCGAGGGCCGGGTCGAGCGGTTCGGTTGCTCCGGCGGCGATGGATGTGGCGCAGGGGGTGCGGTAGAGCACGATATCCTGAACGGTGGCGGCCGGCTGGAGCTTGTCGCCGCTGGTCAGATCGAACTTTTCGGTGACGCTGGCGTTGATCACCAGACCGGAAGTCAGAGCCGGGGCCGGAGCGGCATCCGCTCTGGCGATCAGCAGCAGATCACCGGCGGCGCGCAGACCGGCGCTGGGGGGCGCTGCCTGGGGGACAACCCGGCCGGTGGCACTGGTAAGGGTGAAGTCTACAGGCTGAAGGCTGAAGGCTGAGGGTTGAAGGGGGGCCAA
>JACRCG010000325.1 GCA_016219145.1 Deltaproteobacteria bacterium
AACATGTTGCCATGGACGGGTCGCCCCCGGGCTTCTTATTTCTACCGTTTCGTTGCGGCTCCAGGCCCGCATGCAGTCCGGGACAATCCTGTCAGCGGCCCAGTCGCCGCCGCCGATGACATTACCCGCCCGCGCCGAAGCAATACGTATGGGCGACCCTTTGAAAAACGACTGCTGGTAGGACTTGATGATCATCTCGGCCGCTGCCTTCGAACCGCTGTAGATATCCTTGCCCCCCAGATGATCGGTTTCCCGGTAGCCCCAGGCCCATTCCAGATTATCGTAGCACTTGTCGCTGGTGATGATCACCGCCGTACAGGGGTGATTTGAGGCGCGCAAGCCTTCCAGAATGTTGGCCGTTCCGACTACGTTGGTGGTTATGGTTTCCAGTGGATTACGGTAAGACAGGGAAACAATCGGCTGTGCCGCCAGATGGAACAGAAAATCAGGCCTGACTTCACAGATGATGCGGCTCATCTCTTCAGCCGAGCGAATATCCCGTTCAAAATGGGTTACCCGTTTTTCCAACTGCAGTTCCCTGAATATCGAAGGCTCGGTCGGCACATCCTTGGATATTCCGTACACCGTGGCGCCCAGTTTCTGCAGCCAGACCGTCAGCCAGCCCCCCTTGAAGCCGGTATTGCCGGTAACCATGACCTTGCTGTTTTTGAAAATATCACCGAACATCAGTCGTTCCATACCTTCCATGGTGGATTCTCCTGCCACAGCTCTTCCAGATGGGACTTATCCCTGACCGTGTCCATGCACTGCCAGAACCCCTCATGCCTGTACGCCATCAGCTGGCCGTCCAGCGCCAGGTTCTCCAGCGGTTTTCCTTCCAGCACATTGTCATCAGCGTCAAGATAGGAAAACACTTCCGGACCGAAAACAAAAAAACCGCCGTTGACCCACCCTTCTCCGGTCTGCGGTTTCTCCTTGAAATTACTGACCCTGTCGCCTTCGAACTGCATCCCTCCGAACCTGGCGGACGGGCGCACCGCTGTAACAGTGGCAATCTTGCCGTGCGACTTGTGGAAATCCACCAGTCTGGCGATATCGACATTACAAACCCCGTCACCGTATGTAAGCATGAATGTCTCTTTGTTCAGACGATCCCTCAAGCGGTAGAGCCTGCCGCCGGTCATGCTGTTTGTCCCGGTATCTACAAGGTGGACCAGCCAGTCCCGCACCGCGCCGTTACAGGCAGAAGCCTCGCCGGTCTTGAGATTGACGGTCAGGTCGCTCTGCAGGCGGTAGTAATTCAGGAAATACTCCTTGATGACCTCCCCCTTGTAGCCGAGGGCAACCATGAACTCGCGGAAACCATAGGCTCCGTAAATGTTCATGATGTGCCAGATAATCGGCCGCCCTCCGATCTCAACCATCGGTTTCGGCTTCAAAACTGTTTCCTCGCTGAGCCGGGTGCCGAGACCACCGGCAAGTATGACTGTTTTCATAGTAACTCCATCATCGTTTTGAAGTAGGCGAAACGGTCCGACAACTGGTCATGACTTGTTGAAAATGGACTTGACGAAATTTATCCCGCGTGTCGGCTGAAAGATCAGCCTGACGATGCGTTTCAGTGTCCTTGCAGGATTGGCAAGGGCGTTTCTGAATTCGATATAGAGCATCCCTTTGAAAAGCATCTTCTTCAGGTCATTCTCGTCCCACTCCGGAGTCCGGATCAGATAGCTCCTGATAAAGAGATCGTCCAGCGAAAAAGGCTTGAAAAAATAGCCGTTCCTGACGCAGTCATCATAGAGCTGCGTGCCTGGGTAAGGCGTCGCAACCGATATGTGCGGTGTAAAACATCCGCATTCTGCCGCGAAACGGAATGACTTCCACATATCATCGATCGTTTCACCCGGCATTCCCATCACCAGGAACATGGAGTGTTCCAGGCCGATTTTCTGACAATGCTGTATCAGTCGTTTTACCTTGCCCAGATCGAGCGGTTTTCTGATGATCTTGTCCAGCACCCGCTGCGAGCCGCTTTCCACCGGGAAATTCAGTTTGACACAGCCCGATTTTTTCATCAGGTCAATCATCTCTTCATCCATCGACCAGACGCCCGCGCCGTTCGGAGTGTCCCAGACGAAGTTGAACTCCTCCTCGATCATCCGCGAAAACAGGAGCTTGGCCCGCCTGGCGTCGGCAGTCACGTTGTCATCCTCGAACAGCAGTTCCTCGATGCCGTAGGTCTCCTTCAACAGCCGCATCTCTTCCAGAACGTTCTCGACCGACCTCATCCGGTATTTTTTCCCCCAGACCTGGTGAGCGCTGCAGAATGTGCATTTGGCGGGACAGCCGCGCGACGTGATGATGGCGCTGAACCTGCTCTTGTGCCTCGTGCCGTGAGACGCCTCCAGTCCGAAGTACTTGTCAAGCTCCATCAGGTGATAGGCCGGAAAAGAGATCGAATCGAGGTTCATGATCAGCTTCAGCTTGGGATTAATCCGCAGCTGGCCGCCGACCTTCCACCCCAGGCCGTCAATGGCTCCGACATCGCTGTCATTCTGCAGGGCCTCGTAAAGTTCCCGGAACGACTCCTCAGCCTCTCCCACCAGAAGATAGTCACAGTTGGCGTCGGCAAGCACCTCCTCGGGACAGACCGAGGCATGCGGCCCACCGGCCACAACGACAATGTGCGGATCGACACCTTTTACCAGTTCAAACATCTGGTGGTAGATCCGGTATTGGCGGCTGAACTGGCAGTTGATTCCGACCATGTCCGGCTTGAACTCGCGGATAATCTCCCTGATCCGTTCGTCCGGCAGTCCTACACGCAGGAGATGTTCGTCCTCATCCTCCTCATGGTCCCAGCCCTGCATCAGACAATCAACGATCTTTACATTGATACCGGACTTCTCCGCCACCGAGGCCAGATAACCAAGTCCCATCGGCGGCAGCGGATTTATATCCCGCCAGGCCCGCATCGTAAAGGCCGGCGGTGCGATAAGAAGAATTTTCTCGATTTTCATGCGTTCTCCCGCTCGGCGCCGTGCCGATCATTACCTGGCGCTTCCATCCGGTGAATCATATCGGCATAACGACCGGACATCCGCTCGGCGGTGAAACAGTTCCGGAAGCGCTGATAGCCTCTTTCGGCCTGCTCCGTGCGCAGATTTTCGTCCTGTAGCAGCCTGATGATGCGCCGGGCAAACTCCTCCGGGTCGCGACTGTCGACGCAGTAGCCCCCCTCGCCGTCAGCCACGACCTCCGGAATCCCGCCGATATTGGTCGCCACAACCGGGACATGGTGGGCCATCGCTTCCACACTGGTAAAACCGAAGGACTCGTACTCCTGCGAGGCTACCACCAGGACATCGGCATGATCCAGAAGATGGGAAAGATCCTTCCTGAAATCCATCAGGTGAACGCTCTTTTCCAGCTGGAAATCGCTGACGTACCTGCGCACCAGCTTTATCTCATGCGGAAAGCCGAAACCGCAGATCAACAGGTGTGCATCCGGAACTTCCGCCAGCACCTTCCGGAAGGCCTGAAACAGGAAGTGGTGCCCCTTGCGCGGCTCATAGGTGGCAAGCATGAGGCAGAGCGGCGTTAGGGGAGATATGCCGATCTCCTCCCTGATATTGACTTCCGTCACCGGCTGAACCGGCATGACGTTCAGGCCGTTGTGAATATAGGTGGTTGTCTTCTTACTGAAAATCACCGGCCGCAAGGCCATCGATTCCGCAGCGGCGCGTGAGACGGTCACAAAGAAAGCGGTGAAGCGCGCAACAACAACGTCAACCAGATAATCCTGCACCCGGACATGCCACGGAGACGGTTCCACCAGATTGTGAAAATTGTGGATGCCAAGTGGCTTGCCGCGCAGCAGACCCCAGGCAATGGAAGCTGCCCGGCACGACTCACCGCCAGGGTAACCGCCGTTGATTATCATCATCCTGTCCGGGTCTGTTTGCCGGAATAACTTGCGAAACTCCAGGACATTGAAAGCCATTACCAGATAGCGGAAAAGCGGAGAAACCAGCTTCCTGAGCTGATCCAGGGAGCGGTTCCTGCTCTCGTCCGTCATAACGTTGCGATAAGTTGGCACAGTATGCCTGATTATTTCGCAAGGCCGCGCCACGTTCTGTTCAACGATATCAAGCCCCGGATAATTGGCATTGGCGATCAGGACGAAAGTGTCATCCTGGTATGGCCAGTGGTTGATCAGATTGACGATAAAAGTGTCAACCCCGCCGCAATCATAAATTTCTGTGAAGAGCCCGATTTTCAAGGCGCACTCTCCTCGCCGCACAGAGCCGGGTCGGCCTGTTTACTGATGACGAACAGGAGCGCTTCGGCCATGCGCGCCTCCGGTGAAATCTTCCGGTAAAAGAAATGCAACAGACCGACAAAAGCGCTGTGCAGTATCAGGCTCTTCAGGTTACGCGGAAATTGGACCGGGGCGCAGAAGTGCTTCTCCTCCAGGCGCAGGCCGGTTTTTTTCAAGTGTTCCTCAAACAGCCAGTCGGTCAGCAATGTCTGATGTCCGGTTTCCCAATACAAAAATGGGCTCCAGTTGGCGAAGGTGCCGTCCTTGGCAAAAGAGCGGATGGACCAGTACAGATAACTATTGGGGAACGAGATGAAAATCGGAGTCTCCGCGCTGGCTATCAGTCTGAGCTGACGAAGGAAGTGCAGCGGGTTTTCCAGATGTTCAATGACCTCCAGCGCAACAATCGCATCGTACTTTTGCCCGGCCAGGCGACCGGCAAAGTCGGTATTGAAATCCAGCTCCAACTTTTCTGAATCAAGCGCAAAGGTATCGAGGGAGAGGTCTACCGAAGTGGTCGTGAAGCCGTGGTCGTGCAGTCTCCTGGTAAAAGCGCCGGAACCACAGCCGAGATCGAGGATATGCCCATTCTGCCCGCACCGTTTTCGAACCACCTCCATGGCGTACTCGTGCAGTCCCTGTGCCGCATGGATGGTTATTCCGGCGTAGTTGTATGTCGTCTCTGTCTTGTGCTTCTGCTTCACGATAAACCTCTAACTCCTACGGATTCAGAATATGTTCCCTGTTGAACGTCGCCACGCAGTAATAGCTCCCCGGTCCGAAAAGAGCGATGTACACCTTTTTTGGCACAATCCTGCTGGCGATCATACGGAAAGATTTGATCGCATACCTGATCAGGGTCGAACGCAAGGATAGCTTCTGAGCCAGAGGCGGGTAGCTGTCCCTGAAATCGTAGATATGGGTTCCCTCGGCCAGCGGCGTCAGACCGATGGCTCTGATAAAGTAGTACACCGTCTGCACATTGAACTCCCGCAGGTGTCCGTTTGCCTGTTTAGTGGACGGGTACTCCTTTGTCCTGGAATAGTTATCCAGCAGGTTGGCCTCAATCGGAAGCTTGATGATGAAAAGGTCGGAAAGCTCCGAAAGCTTGATCATCAGCTTCTTGCAGTCCGGCACATGCTCCAGCAGGTCGATCAGCAGGATGCAGTCTACACGGCCCTCCGTAGCTGCTCGCATAACTTCAAGGTTTTCATCAATGTCGAGGCTTTCCAGACGCTGGAACTGTAGTTGTTCATTGCTGTAGTTGCTAACGGCATGCTTCACGGCTGACTCGGAAAAGTCAAAGCCGTAAGCCTTCTTCAGCCCTGCCCGTTCAGAGAAATTCTGGAGCGGTTTGCCGTAGCCGCAACCGAAATCTATCGCTGTCTCCAGCTTCAGATCGCTTATGACCGGCAATCCCTCAAGAATCACATCGATCTTGCGGACGGCCGCCTCATTGTCATAGGCGATCCTGTCGGCCGATTTGTCCGACCATGACCGGTAGAACTCTTCCTGGCTTTTGTTCACAGTTTTATCATCCCTGTTCATTTGACCGCCGTTTCCAAAACGTCTGGCGAACTATCTGTTTCAACTCATCTCTCCCGACACCCGCAAGGCCGGGGGCTGCAACTGCCAGGGCAAAAACAAACAGCAGGTAGAGCAGGCCGGAAAGTCCAAACGTATTGCTGCCGTGAAAACTGCCGGGTCTATCCGGACATATTTGCTATACTGTCTCGGCAAGTTCGGCAATCTCTTTCCAGGAGACAACATGTGTATTAGTTCTAGCCTGTGAATCATCCCCGCCATAAACCAGTCGCGCAGGACCTGAGGCAGGGCCGACAAGATGCTGCCATTTTCTGAGCGCATTGAAATAATCGGAAGTAATCGTCTTTCCGGATTTAATTTCAATAGGGAAAAGCTGTTCACCCACTTCGGCAACAACATCCACTTCATTGCCCGCACTGTCACGCCAAAAATAAAGGTTTGACGTAAGCCCCCTGTTAAGCCGTCCCTTAAGCAGCTCGGAAACAACCCAGGTTTCAAACAACGCACCGCGCATGGCATGAATCGTAACCTGACTGCTTTCATAAATACCGAGAAGCCAGGAAACCAGTCCCGTGTCATAAAAATATAGTTTCGGCGACTTCGTCATACGCTTGTTAAAATTGCGATAGTGCGGCTGTAGAAAAAAGATAAGATAACTCGCCTCAAGAACCGAGAGCCAGGCTTTAGCCGTATTATGCGTAATTCCACAGTCGTTTGCCAGTGACGAGAGATTCACCAGCTGGCCTGTTCTGGCAGCGCACATTCTCAGAAAAAGCTGGAATGACTTCAAATCACGAACATTGACAAGCTGGCGGAGATCACGTTCGACATAGGTCAGCACATAACCGGGATACCAATCCGCTGGTTGGACCTCACGATCATAGAGGGGCGGGTATGAACCGGAATAGATTGCGTCCTCAATTGTGACCGGCGCTTTTCCGGCATCAACAAGTTCACCGGATGAAAACGGTAACAGCTGAACCAGACCAACACGCCCTGCCAGTGACTGCGTTATGTTCGATAGCAGCCCAAACTGTTGGGAACCGGTCAATACATACAGCCCCACCCTGCCATCAAGATCAACAATAGTCTGTATGTAGGAGAACAGATCAGGACAGCGCTGCACTTCATCGAGGATTGCGCCGTCAGGAAAACGGGCCAGAAAAGCACGTGGATCACTCTCGGCGAAAAGCCTTGCATCCGGGTCTTCCAACGATACATATGGTTTGCCGGGGAAAACCGACCGTGCAAGCGTAGTCTTGCCGGACTGTCGTGGCCCGGTAATGGCCACAACCGGATATCCCCGGGACAGTCGTAATACGGTTTCAGATGCTTTGCGATTGATCATAGCTTACACCTACGGCAAATTTTGCAAATTGTCAATTCAATTTACAATTTACAAGACATCGGAATAACATATTGATTACATTCTACAAACCAGCGATCCATCAACACCGCAGCCGAAATCTATCACTGTCTCCAGCTTCAGCTCGCTTATGACCGGCAATCCCTCAAGAATCACATCGATCTTGCGGACGGCCGCCTCATTGTCATAAGCGATTCTGTCGGTCGATTTGTCCGACCATGACCGGTAGAACTCTTCCTGGCTTTTGTTCACAGTTTTGTCATCCCTGTTCATTTGACCGCCGTTTCCAAAACGTCTGGCGAACTATCTGTTTCAACTCATCTCTCCCGACACCCGCAAGGCCGGGGGCTGCAACTACCAGGGCAAAAACAAACAGCAGGTAGAGCAGGCCGGAAAGTCCCAAACGTATTGCTGCCGTGAAAACTGCCGGATCTATCCGGACAAACGAAAACGGCTGTATAAAGCTGTCCGGCAGCCGCAGACTCAGGAAACAGGCTACAGCAGCCGCTCCGTAGACAATGCCGACCGTTTTAACCTGAAGGAAAATCCACTTCGGAAATGATATGCCTAAAAATTTGGTATTGTAGTACAGCTGGATGTTTGTTCCAACAATATTTACAACCACCATCTTGATAGCCAGACCGGTGGCTCCCAATGCCAGGCCGGGTATCAGATACGTCGTCGGGGCCATCAGCAGGTAGGTAAACGGAATGCTGGCAACCATGCAGAAGAGGCTGATCTTAGAGTAGAGCCCGGTCTGTCCAGTGGCAATCAATAGTGCCCCACTAAGCTGGCCGAAGGTTTGATGGATCGGATACAGGGTCATGATAGTGATCGGAATGACAGCTCCGATGAATTTCTTTCCGCCGATTACCTCGACCAGCGAAGCGCTGTTCATGGAGAGGAAACAGGATGTCACCACCGCGATGAACAGGAATACCCGAATACGCTCGAACAAGCTCCTTAGTCTCGCTTTGTCCATCTCCTCGAAGGCAAAGGCGAATTCTCTGGTCAGTAGCGGCGTCATGGCACTCGTAAACAGGAAAGCAACTGCTCCTAGCCGGTCGGAAAGACCGAAATAACCATACTGCGCCGCCCCCCCAATCAATTGCAGAAACCAACGGTCAAAGTAGCTGAAGAGAAAACCGACGACGACAAGTATCACAAGAGGCCGGACAAAGGCTTTCAGAAAAGACAGGTACCTCTTTATTTCGTCTTTCGGAAAATGCCATGGCATCAGCGCCGCCGACGTAAATGCCCGCCGACGGTACAGCCATCCCGCCATGATCAGCGCCACGGCGCCGGTTATCACTATCTGTGAAAAGAAGAAGGTGTGCAGGTTCATCAGGGAGGCCCAGATCAGAAGCAGGTAGGCCCCAGTCTTGGCCAGATTCTGGACAAGTCTCAGTTTTTCAAGCACCCCCGTGAGCGCCTTGCCGTCCGCCATATAGGTGCACATCTGGAACAGAAAAACCGCCAGCGTCAGCCCGAAACCTTCCCAGAGATACAGCGGCGCGATATCCGGCCATAACACGACATGGAAACCGGTCATGGTAGCAACCGCAATGAGAAGACAGAAGAACAGCACCGACCCGGTAACCAGATACAGGGTAACACCAACGGATACGTCGGCATCTTCCTTGTGGGCCTTGCGCGATATCCAGTTGAAAAAAGCGGAGGGGGCGTGGCAGGTGATTGAATCCAGAATCAGCTTGAAGTTTGCCGCCAGAAACTCGAATCTCCCGTAGTCGGCCGGGCCCAGAGTTCTGGGAACCAGAGCCACCGTGATAATGCCAAGCAGCGCCGACATAACGTTACTGGTCAATTTGGAGACGAAGCGCCCTTTCAGGGAAGAGTCAATTAACAATGTGACCTCATACTACACCGTTTGCCGGTGAGCCTTGTGGTACAACTTCAACAATTCCTCAGTCCAAAGTGACACAGCATTGGGTGAGGTACGTCCATAATGATCGCAAAACTCTCTCACAGCTTTTTGCCGATCAGGATCGTTCCACCATTTTTCGACGTCGGGATATACTAGATTTACCATTCTTGCTGCTGCCTCCGGGGTTTCAAGTAACACTCCAACCTCTTTGAGTAGATCAAAATACTGTTTTGCCCCCTCCTTCAGCGGTAGCGCTGACTCGTTATAGAACAACACCGATGGCACATTCGATGCGAGAGCCTCGATATAGGTTGTTGCAATATGATCAGCTACAAAAGGGCGGCAAGATTTCAAACTGTCTGTGAAACTATAGTCGCCTTCAGGCTCAATATAAACGTCCGGAAAAGTGTCGCTCCATCGTTCGTGCAAATCCCATCCAAAACTTTCCGGGGTAAGACGAACCCTAAGAGCTTTCTTCGCATCTGTGCCGAGGGACATTATAAATTTTTGCTGCCTTACCAGGTAATCCTCAAAAAACTCCTGCGAAAACGGAATATTTACGAGATAACGAAAATTGGTCGTTGATGTGAATAGGATTCCGGCCTTACTGTTATCAGCTTTGGTTCTAAAGCGACCAGACAGCTTTGCAGAGACAAACGGAATAATTTCTGCGATCGTGCCCCGCTCTTGCCATCCCCAAGTGTAAAATCGGTCACAGATTTTCATCTCGTGATCCATTACTGTATGATGTTTTGCTATTCCGTAATTGCCGCCATGCTGAGACCCTATTATCGGAACCCCAGCCTCTGCATGTTCCGCCGCCCAGACCTGAAAAGATTCATCAAAAAAATAGGCGTTTGACGAAAAAATTGCTGTAGGCCTAGATGGAAAGGCCTTTACCTCTTTCTTCAAAGCCGCGTATGACTCAACAAATATCTGAGGAAGATCAAGAGGGAGGACTTGTTTCAGGTATTCTTTAAAGTCATCACCACCTTTTAGGAACCGGTTCAATTCCATCCGCCTCGCATAATCTATCGATACGGGTTCTAAGCGAATCGGCCTTCTAGGTACGGGCCTAACCTTGCCGAGCGTCCTTAAGAACATTTGAGTCTCAATCTCAGGAGAGAAAAAAGTACTTTTTATCATCACTCCTGGTCGATCACGCAGTACGACGGATACTTTTTTGATCAACAGATTCGCTGCTTTGAAAAAAAACATCTTTGGAGTCATTTTCCCCTTGGGTGGGAGTAGCGGATTGACAGAATTCTCGTTTGCTTCAAGCAAAGGGAATTTTCTGCCAAAATAAGAAAAGATGCGAGAGTATATCTGGAGGTTGTAAGGGTCACTCTTGCATCTCCTGACAAAATCCAGCGCGTCTACTGGAGTTACAAAACAGTTCTCAGACAGGGAGTAGCTGACTGAATCGGGATAACGAGATAGAGCCTCACGAACCCGGACAAATCGATCCAGATTGACATCGACGTAAAATATTAGCCATGGTCCCAATACGATTCGCCAGTAGCGAAGACCGTGACGCATTCCATGAAGATGATTCATCGCCTCAGACAAATCGAGTAGAAGATCTTCGAAGACCTCACCGGCATGATGCCAGGAAGCTTCCAGTTCAGAGTACGTTGCCCATGGTGTTTCTATCACCCTCGAATCGAGCTTATCCCATATGGCCCTGCGACTGTAACGCCGACAAGATTCAGAGAAAAAAAGGATCGGCTTGGATGTGTCCCAGAACTTTTCAAGAGCTGTAGTCGCAAGAAAATATGGTTCCGCTCCTGAAAACTCCTTACTCATGTTCCTGCTCCTCAGTCGTTGAACTTCTATAGAATAAAGTTTTAATTAATTCGTTATCCTTCAAGCCAATATTCAACTCATCATTGCATCTACTTAACCCTTTAAGCACCTCACTTTCCATTTCTTCATCAGACATCTGTGTCAGATTAAGTCGCAAATCCTGCCTGTCACCCATCTTCAATAAATATTCTTCTTCATCAACCACAAAACCGTGCTCAACAGCATAGTCATACATACCAGATCCTGGTTGCGGCAGCAGATATCCAGCAGAAGGATATATTTTGTTTTCAATACAACAGTCAAACGTGCTTCTGATAGTATCCGGTGTTTCCTGAGGATACCCAATGACCAGGCTTGTCGCAGCATGAATACCCGCTTTGTGAAACAGAGCTGTCTGACGTGAAAATTCTTCAACTTTGACATTTTTATTCATAGCCCTCAGGATTACAGGATCAGAAGACTCCAATGAATACCCAACTGAGATACATCCTGCCTGTTTCATTTTCATAATTATTTCGATATCCTCTTCCTTATCGAAGAGATTGCCCCTACAGTTGGCAGCCCAAAGAAATTTTACCTTTTCATCAATTATCTTTTCAACCAGTGCGAGTGTCTGTTGCTTGGAAAAAAAGGTTAATT
Source organism: Deltaproteobacteria bacterium (assembly GCA_016219145.1). GTDB lineage: Bacteria > Desulfobacterota > Desulfuromonadia > Geobacterales > Pseudopelobacteraceae > JACRCG01. The sequence goes on from JACRCG010000325.1 coordinate 11,524, forward strand.
CATCCCAGAAAAGAATGTAGTTAAGATCATATCTAGTAATGAGAGTATCAATTTCGCCAACTATCGAATCAGGGCTCCGATACCTGTAAGGCGCACCCTTAAAAACATGATAACAAAAATTGCACTTGGCAACACAGCCCCTGGCCGTATTAACAGGCAATGCCCGCACTTTTTCACGGGGTATGGGCAAGGGGTCTCTTACAGCGAGTTGCGAGGTTGCGATATAGGTTTCTACGTCATACTGACTAAAGTCGATGTATGGCAAGCTAGAAATATCCCTGATGAGAGGCCTGTCAGGTGTGCGAACGATCATGCCATCACGCTTGAAGCATATGCCTGCAACCTCGTCCAGGGGGCTGGATAACGCCACTGCCCGAAGTAGTTCGACTATTGTTTCATCCCCCTCTCCCATCACCGCAATATCGACCTGGGTCCGAGTAAGCAGGGTATCGACTATGGACGTGGCCACCGAATTTCCCGCGATGACCACGGCATTCGGATGGGCGGCCTTGATCTCTGCGGCAATTGTTTTGACAATCCTGTACCCGGTGACGATGCAACCCAAGCAGACAACATCGTAGGGTTTCCTCCGGATGAATGCGGCGACGTCCTCATCTGAATGGCGATGGGCATCGATATCCAGCAGGTCGAAGTCAATGCCGGCATTTTTCATGGCCGTAGTCACATAGCCAAGCCCGATTGGAAAAAGCTTCAACGGGGAAAGTGGCCGTAATGAAACATTAATCACCAGAATGTTCATGGTTCCTCTCAATACGTAAAATTTATATGAGATTCCAATTGATCGGAGTTCCTTTTCGGGCATCACGGGATATCCGCTTACCAAGGAACAGGTCAAGGTATTTCGGTGCTAAACCCAGGCCTGGTCGCACCACTCGAAGATTCTCCAGAGTGAAAAGCTCGCCAGCCTGCATGTCTTGAGCAACATAAAGCGAACGGCGAAACTGGAGCGAGGCCTTTTCCCTCTCGGTTGGCCCATAGCTGACTGCACCTAGCGACTGATGTGCCCGCTGGGATTCGGTTACGAGCGCCTTCAGCTCGGAAGGTTCCAAGGAAAAAGCGGACTCAACACCGCCGTCGGCCCGGGAAAGGGTAAAATGTTTTTCGATCACTGTCGCCCCAAGAGCCACTGCGGCAACTGCGACACCGATCCCCATGGTATGGTCCGAAAGACCGACCTCGCACCCGAACAGTTCTCGCATATGGGGTATCGTGCTAATATTCGTGTTTTCGGCGGTTGCGGGATAGGTGCTCGTACACTTGAGCAAAATCAAGTCGTGGCACCCGGCAGCACGGGCGCAGGCCACGGCATCGTCGAGTTCGGCGATCGAGGCCATGCCGGTGGACATGATGATCGGCTTGCCGGTGGCGGCCGCCTTGCGGATGAGCGGGAGATGAACGTTTTCGAAGGACGCTATTTTGTAGCAGGGGACATCCATCGACTCCAGAAAATCGACGGCGGTTTCGTCGAACGGCGTACTGAAGCAGACCAGACCTAGCTCGCGGCACCGCCTGAAGATCGGTTCGTGCCACTCCCAGGGCGTATACGCCTGTTGATACAGTTTGTGGAGCGAGGTGCCCTTCCAGAGACTGTCCGGGTTGTCGATGAAGAATTCACCCTCGCTGACGTCAAGCGTAATAGTATCCGCCGTGTACGTCTGGAGCTTCAGCGCATGAGCACCTGCAGCTGCTGCGGCATCAACGATTGCGAGCGCCCGGTCAAGCGACTGATTATGGTTGCCCGACATTTCGGCGATGATGAATGGGGCATGGCCCGCACCAATTTTCCTTCCGGCAATGACACTGTCATTCATGTTCTACCTCACCAGGTTTCTGCCAAGAACAAAGGCTTCGGCAGCTTCCACACCAACACTTGCACCCCTCCATCGGGCCAGGTGGTTCACGGCATCAACTGAGCGGGAATGGGGCCAGGGGCGCATTTCCATGTGATACGCCTCTAGCGCTTGGAGCTTGAGCGATACTGTCTCTGAGATATCTTCAAACCAATTCGGCGCAAAAACCGGTGCAGAGCCCGGCGGTTGCCATTCGGTGCTTGAAGACACCTCAAAGAAGAGCAGTGTGTGTACGGAAAGGGACGGCGTTGGCCGGCATGCGGTTACGACCGCCTCATGAATCCGGCGATGGTCGATATTGACGTCACCGGTGTGATGGGTAAGGATAATTTCCGGCCTGGTTTTCTCGATATGACATTCAATCACCTTGACTATATCCAGAAGGTCAATGCTGTCCATGCGATTATCGGGGAAGTCGTGAAGACTCAATGACGTGACTCCGAGAATATCTTTTGCCATGTGGGCAGCCTCAGCCAGTTCCGACAATTCAGCGCCGCGCTCCTCTCGGTTGCGCTCAGCATCGCGGCTGGTCGCCCCCTCGGCAAGGATAAGCACATGCACCTCGTCACCGTTTCGGACATACTTTGCGATAGTTGCCCCACACCCCAGAACTTCATCATCGGGATGCGCCGCGACCACGAGAACGCGCCGGGCACTCATGCCTTCCTCGCGATACAGGCCATGACATGCTTCTCCATGGCAAACGCCCCATGCTCCTGAAAATGACTCTCTACATCCCGCATAACGGCCGCTTCATGTGGTTGTGAATAAAAGGTCGAAGCCTTCCAGTAATCCATGACAGCCTTGACATCCGGAAATCTGACATTGTTTACAAAAGTTTCAACTTGTACCGTCAACTGTTGACAGAGGACAGGAATGACCTCATTCTCAATAAACGTTGTGGAACTGCGTAGCACCAGTTCGGGCAATGCGAAATATTTTTGCAGAATATTAAAAAGAACCGCATTATTCCTGCCGTACGGCCCGACTATCAGAATAGCGCCATTGCCTGAGAGGTGGCCGACCATCTGGTGAAGCGTCCTGGAGACGTCTTTTGAGTAATACAGACCATAGAAACAGGAGATGAGGTCAAAAACGGCTGTATTGATCTCTGCACTACTGAACATTTCCTCCATGGAAACTGGCAGGAGCTTATAATGCAAAACTCCAAGTGATTGCAGCCTCTGATCAGCAGTGTTCAGGGATTCACTGGACACGTCTACGCCAATAATGTGATCGACGTTGGTCTTTTTCGCGTACTTCATCAACTGGTTCCCGGTGCCGCAACAAATGTCCAGCACTGTACTGAAATCTATTCTACCAACAATCGAATCCACCCAGGAGTCAAAATCATTCGTCCCGTAACTGCTGTTTATATTCGATCGTTCTCTCAGATTATTGCTATTGATTGCACGGCTAGTAAACTGTGATTCTTCGGCAAGATTGTTGTTCATTACCGATTATCTCCTTTCTATCAAATATATAATCAAACGTGAAATGCAGTTCTTTCCAGTTCGTTCCGCCGATCTTGCCAACAATCTTTGAATAAGGCGAAAGAAATTACATCCTCGTACACGCCTTCTTTCAGTACATGCCTGACAAAATGTCCTTCCCTGGCAAAACCCAGCTTCTGGAAAAATTTGACGCTTGCCGAATTGAACTGAAATGCTTCGCCGCATAATTTGCGAATCTGTAATATCTCAAAAGCGTACTCCATCCCCGAAACGCCCAAAATGGTGCCGGTACCACGCGGTAGATTATCCTCCCCCAAGTAAAATCCCCAGAAACATTTCGAGTTCTTTCTGTCGATATCGGTGAAATACACCATGCCAACCGGTGTTTGACAAACTTCGAAGAGGAGATATACCGCCGACGAATCATCCTTCAACCTGTTAAACCAGGCTTTGTGTTCTTCCATACTGATAATATGGTCACCGTACATGTTTCTGCGAATACGCTCAGAATTACGCCAGTTCAGCACCAGTTCAAGGTCATCCTCTGCGACCGGTCGCAGCCGGCAATCTTCACGTCTGGGCATTGCCTACCTCCAAAATAGCCTGCAACAGCGGATGAGCAGCTTCATCTCCCCCGGTCGCCATCAGCCGGACAGCCCTTGTTCCCATTTCTCTAAGCTGGTCTGGGTGTTTCAAGGCACAGAGAAGTGCATCTTGAATGTGCTCGATATGAACATTGGCCGACTCACCCAGATACCATGCAGCACCACGGTCTGCGACCACTTCGGTCGTCTCAACCTGATTCCTGGCTATGGAAATTGTTATACTTGGAAGACCTACAGAGCACCTCTCCCAAGTTGCGCTTCCCCCTGCTCCTATGGACAGGTCAGCGGCGGCCATCAGTTCTGCCATATTGTTGACCTGGCAATGGTAGTAAAAACCATCCTTTTCAGTACATTGTTCCTGAATGCCCTGTTTGTGAATGTTACCATTGCCAACGACCACATCTACTTCAAGCCGGTGATCCATTATGCCAGCCAAGGCGCGAACTGACTTGGCCGTTTCATTGGTAGGGTCCACTCCGCCGAAAAAGACCAGCACCCGCCGGATTTGCCCGTCGCGTTGTCGCAGGTTCTTGCGAGCAATAGCAAATTCAGGCCTGAGCAGCGCATACTGCGGCCCAAGAAGCTTTTTACAGCCCAATGGCACCAGTTTGTCGTAACGGGTTTCCATCCCCTTGTACAGATTCTGGTCCAACAGAAGTTCACAGTCATGAGGACGATCCGCAAGGTCGTCGATTACCATGATCCGGCCGACATGAGGACGAAGTGTCTCTTCCCAGCGGCGGTCAATGCCGTAATGATCAATAATAAGCCAATCCGGTATTGCTTCACCCAAAGAATCCAAGGTCTCTCGTGCGTCCTGCTCCCAAGGGACTCCCAGCCAGGCAGCATGGACCACGTCACCAGAGCGAACGGAGTACGTTTTCGCCTCCTGCCGCAATATTACGACCCCATATCCCTTGCCGGCAATGGCGCCGATCAGGTTGCCGGGGTGCTCACGGCAGACAAACGTCAAATCGGCCCCGCGCCGGCGCAGTTCGTCGGCAAGGGTGAGGCAGCGCATGACATGGCCGCTGCCGATCTGCACCGAGGCGTCGGCCCGGATGACGACCTGCATCACGTCAGTTCAGCCTCTTGAAACCGCCGTGACAGACCGGCCCCTTGAGCAGGGACATGACATCCCGCCCCTCTTCACACTCCCTGATCAGCGCAAACACAGGATCGAGCTCGCCAAAGAAGGCATCGATAACCGCGGGGGAGTGCTCAGTGCAGACGTAGACACTGGTCCCGGCAAGATATCCCTTCCCCAGCATTTCCTGGGTGATCAGGGTCTTGTAGGCCAGGGTGTTCGGGCTGTCGAAGGTGAAACCGGTCAGAGCCGGCAGCCCCCAGTGGTTGATGCGGAGTCCGTGCCGGTCGGCCAGTTCCTGCCAGCGCTTGCGGATTTCGAGGCCGGTGGCGGTTATCAGCTCCCAGGATTTGACCCGCTCCATGACCTCCAGGGTCTTCAGCGCCGCCGTCGGACCGATCCGTTCGGTCCAGAAGGTGCTGCTGATGAAGGTAGACTGGGCCGCCTGCATGACGTCGCGGCGGCCGATTGTGGCGGTGATGGCATAGCCGTTGCCGAGCGCCTTGCCGAACATGGCCATATCTGGCTCCACCCCGTATTTCTTGTAGATACCGCCGAAGGTCTCCCGGAAGCCGGAGGTGCACTCGTCGAAGATCAGCACGATCCCGCGTTGGGTCGCCAATTGGCGGACCTTGTGCAGGAAGTCGTCTTCCGGCCCCATGTTGCGGACCACCTCCATCTTGATCACACCGATTTCGTGGGCCGTTACCAGGGCTTCCAGCTGGGCAAAGTCATTGTAGTTGAAAGGGAACACCGTGCCGCGCAGGTTCTGGGGCACACCTTTCGGCTCAAGGCCTGGCAACAGGTGACCAGCCAGGTTCTCATCGTCCCCCAGGTTGGCGGACAAGTACCAGTCGTGCCAGCCGTGATAGCCACAGATGGCCACCTTGTCCCGCCCCGAGGCGGCCCTGGCGATGCGGATGGCAATGGCGTTGGCCTCGCCGCCCGAACGTGCCAGGCGCGCCATATCCGCCCAAGGGTGCAGTTCGATCAGCCGTTCCGCCAGGTAGACCTCTTCGGGGCAGTTGAAGGTGGCCATGTTTCCGGCCGCCACGGTACGCAGCACCGCCTCGTCCACCTCGGGATGACCGTATCCCAGAATATTGGTGCCGATGCCCATGATCGACATGTCGATATATTCTTGCCCGTCAAGGTCCCAGACCGTGCATCCTTTCGCCTTGCTGAAATAGGCGGGCCACTGGTCGGGCAGGAACATCTCGGACCGTTTGGACAGGAGCATGTTGCCGCCCGGGATGACTTGCTTGGCACGCTTCCAAAGTTTCTGCCCGGTCCCCATGGCTGACCCCTCATTGCGGATAAGATGTTGGTTGGCTGCGAATAGTTCCGGCCGGCTACGGCGCAGCGCCAGCACTTCCAGCCAGGTGAAGTCCGTGCGCGGCTGGAAATAGTTGAATACCGCCTCGACCACCTCGAAATCGGCTATTTCGTCCACGGTCCAGCGTTCACCGGAGCAATCCTCGTCATGGGCGAGATTGCCGACCTTGAACAGCCCGGACTCCCTGATGAACGGGGTTACATGCTCCCGTTCAAACGGTTTTGCCGCTTGATGAGCTGCTGTCTCAAGGGCGCGGAACGAGAACACCTCCGTATCCAGGCCGTCCGGAT
>JACRCG010000328.1 GCA_016219145.1 Deltaproteobacteria bacterium
GGATGTTCCCCAGAGATGCAACATGTCCCAGCAGACCTGCCGACGAGTTGAGCAGAATGAACAGGGCCGAGATGCCGGCTGTTTCCTTGGTCCCGGCCCAACCCAGCAGCATCAGCAAAGGACTGAGGAAAATCCCCCCTCCTACTCCGGTAAGACCTGAAAGCAATCCAAGAACCGCTCCGATAATCATGGCCGCAGGTATGCGGGGAGGCACCGCATCAGAGTCAGCGCGCTTCTTGTCCAGCAGCAGCCGCCAGGCTGAAAATAGCAGCACCGTTCCCAGCAGCGGTTTGAGCAGATGAGGCGGCAGCGTGGTCATTCCGCCGATAAAGCTGCAGGGGATCGATGTGACCGCAAACGGCCAGAATGTTCTCCAGTGGAAATGCCCGGCCCGGCTGAAATGATAAAGGGCGATGGCGGATACCAGGATATTCAGAGCAAGCGCGGTCGGCTTGATCACGATAGTCGGCAGCGACGCCAGAGCCATGACGGCAATATATCCCGATGCGCCTCCATGACCGACGCTGGCGTACAATAAAGCAACCAGGCCGATCGCTGCGCTGAGTATGATGATGGCTTCAGGTGACATGCTGATTCCTTTCTTCCGTTACTTTATAGTTGCTGTCAAAAGCCACATCAAGAACTATTCCATATCATGCACTTTGCTGGAATTGCACTTGAACCCAGAAACTGACTTTTCGCGTACACAGGAATTCCTGCCGAAACTGATTAATTTTTCAGCAGCAGCATGCATTGCAGACGCAACTCCCACCTTGCAAGTCCATTTGAAACAGCCTCTTTTGTAAGCATAATTGCGCAACTATCTGTTATCGCTGGATAGTATGAAATTGGCACACGATATGCTTCGACATAATCAAACAGCTAACAGCTCGATTTTTGACATATCAGGTTTGATCAGGCAAAGGCGCCTCCAAAAAAAAATGGGGCGCCTTTTTTGTTTTGCCCCGCACACATCACACATGCTCACGGATTGGTGAGCGAAAGGAGTATCAAATGAGACAGATCGCAATTTACGGCAAAGGCGGCATCGGTAAATCTACAACCACACAGAACACAGTAGCGGGTCTGGCCTACCTGGGCAAGAAGGTCATGATCGTCGGCTGCGATCCCAAGGCTGATTCAACCCGTCTGATCCTGCACGCCAAGGCCCAGAATACCGTCATGGATCTGGTACGCGAAAAGGGTACTGTCGAGGATCTGGAACTGGAAGACGTTATGAAGATCGGGTACGGAAACACCATGTGCGTCGAGTCGGGCGGCCCGGAACCGGGTGTCGGCTGCGCCGGTCGGGGGGTCATCACCGCCATAAACTTCCTCGAAGAAAACGGCGCGTACACCGATGATCTTGACTTCGTATTCTATGACGTTCTGGGCGACGTTGTCTGCGGCGGGTTCGCCATGCCGATCCGCGAAGGCAAAGCCGAAGAAATCTACATCGTCTGCTCCGGCGAGATGATGGCCATGTACGCAGCTAACAATATCGCCAAAGGTATCCTGAAATACGCCTCTTCCGGCAAGGTGCGCCTGGCCGGTCTGATCTGCAACGCCAGAAAAACCGACAAGGAGTTCGAACTGGTCAGCGCCCTGGCGGCAAAGCTCAGCACCCAGATGATCCACTTCGTCCCGCGTGACAATCAGGTCCAGCGGGCCGAGATGCGCCGCATGACCGTTATCGAATACTCTCCGGAGCATCCGCAGGCTCAGGAATACCGGAATCTGGCGGAGAAGATCCTCAACAACAAGATGCTGGTGGTGCCGACTCCGCTGGAGATGGAAGAGCTGGAAGAGTTGTTGATGGAGTACGGGATTATGGAAGCGGAGGATGAGTCGGTAGTCGGTGTGGCAGAGGCGGCGTAAAATCAGATCCGACCGATTCGTCTGATCCGACGGATCGGTCGGATAACCCAAGGAGTCAATCATGTCAAAAATAAGAAAAATTGAAGGCATTACCAAGGAATCCACCCAGGCCATGATCGATGATGCCTTGTCGGTGTATCCGGAAAAAGCCAAAAAGAAGCGCTCGCCGCACCTGGCGCCCAACGATGCGGCCTCCGGCTGCTCCAGCGTCAAGTCCAACAAGAAGACCGTTCCGGGTGTCATGAGCGCCCGCGGCTGTGCCTACGCCGGTGCCAAAGGCGTCGTCTGGGGGCCGATCCGCGATATGGTGCACGTCTCCCACGGCCCGGTCGGCTGTGGCTGGTACTCCTGGGGCACCAGGCGTAACCTGATGAGCGGCATCACTGGCGTTACCAGCTTTCCGATGCAGTTCACCTCCGATTTTCAGGAAAAAGACATTGTCTACGGCGGCGACAAGAAACTGAAAGTCCTGCTGGAAGAAGCCCATGATCTGTTCCCGCTGGCCAAGGGCATCTCGGTCCTCTCAGAATGCCCGGTCGGCCTGATCGGAGACGACATCAACTCGGTGGCCAAACAGTCCGCCAAGGATCTGGAAATCCCGATTATCCCCTGCAACTGTGAGGGTTTTCGCGGAGTCTCCCAGTCGCTTGGTCACCATATTTCAAATGACACCATTCGTGACTACATCATCGAAACCCGTGAGTTCGCCGAGCCTTCCAGCCCCTATGACATCGCGCTGATCGGTGACTACAACATCGGCGGTGATGTCTGGTCGGCCAAGAGTCTGCTGGAAGAGATCGGACTGAACGTCAAATCGGTCTGGACCGGCGACGGCGAACTGGAAAAGATCGCCGCCACCCATACCGTCAAGCTGAATCTGATCCACTGCTACCGCTCGATGAACTACATGTGCAAGGTCATGGAAGAGAAGTACGGCATCCCCTGGCTGGAGTTCAACTTCTTCGGCCCGACCAAGATCAGGGA
>JACRCG010000330.1 GCA_016219145.1 Deltaproteobacteria bacterium
CCGCGAGGCGATAAATACCAAGCGGGCCAGAAGAACAGACATTATGTTGTTGCTTACTTGCGGTCTGCGGTCTGCGGTCTGCGGTCTGCGGTCTGCGGTCTGCGGTCTGCGGTCTGCGGTCTGCGGTCTGCGGTCTGCGGTCTTGTCATTGGAAAGCCCTCAGAAATTTTTCTAATAAGTTATACAAAAAAATCTGAAAGTCAATTGTTATTTTGAAACGCTGTTTTTTATTGTTTCATACATTGAAACGGAAGTGCATAACGTCCCCGTCCCTGACCACATATTCTTTGCCTGCCAGTCGCATCCAGCCCTTTTCCTTGGCACCGCTCTCGCCGTTGCAGGCAATGTAGTCGTCAAAGCCGATTACCTCGGCACGGATAAATCCCTTTTCAAAATCGGTGTGTATAACACCGGCCGCCTGGGGTGCCTTGGTGCCGTTAACAATAGTCCAGGCCCGAACTTCCTTGACACCGGCGGTAAAGTAGGTGATCAGGCCCAGCAGTGCATATCCATTCCGGATCAGTCGGTCCAGTCCGGCTTCAGCCAGTCCCATGTCTTCCAGAAAGGCCTGCTTTTCGCCGCTATCCAGCTCTGCAATCTCTGCTTCCAACTTGCCGCAGATAACAACAACCCCGGCCCCTTCAGACTCTGCTATCTCTCTGACCAGTGCAACGCTGGGATGCTTCCCCTCCAGATCATCTTCGGCTACGTTTGAAACGTACAATACCGGCTTGTCGGCCAGAAGATGCAGGTCTCGCAGCCAGAGACGTTCATCCTCGTTCTGGGCGACGCCATGCAGCTTTTTGACCTGTTCGAGCAGTCCTCTGACGCGCAGGTAGAATTCAACCTCTTCCTTGGCTTTTTTGTCACCACTGCGGGACATTTTTTCCGCCCGCAGAAGTTTCTTTTCGATCGTATCGAGATCGGCCAGGGCGAGTTCAGTATTAATTGTTTCGATATCGTCGGCCGGTGACACGCATCCGTTGACATGAACGACATTATCGTCATCAAAGCATCGCACCACATGCACAATGGCGTCCACGCTGCGGATATGCCCCAGAAACTGGTTGCCCAGGCCTTCGCCCTGGCTGGCTCCCTTTACAAGGCCGGCAATATCAACGAATTCAATTGTGGTGGGCTGAACTTTCTGTGGTTTGACGATGGCAGACAATTGATCCATGCGGGGGTCAGGCACCTGCACGATGCCGACATTCGGCTCTATGGTGCAGAAGGGGTAGTTTGCCGACTCTGCCCCGGCAGAAGTAAGTGCATTGAAAATAGTTGACTTGCCGACATTGGGCAATCCGACAATCCCGCAATTGAAACCCATAATTCTATCCTTCCAGAAAATTCCTGTTGTTATTCATACTCATTGCTTTGGGAAGTCCGTCTTTCAGCATCATTTCCAGCATGTCGCGGCCGCCGTCAAGTATACGCGGCAGCAGTTCCATCTGATCAGGCGGAATATTTCCGAGTACATAGCTGGATGTGTCTCCGCGGACAGGTCTGTCTATTCCAATACGTAAACGGATAAAATCACCCTTGCCAAGTTGCTCGATGATTGATCGCAGCCCGTTATGACCCCCGTGACCGCCACCTTGCTTGAGTCGCACCGAGCCAAAAGGTATGTCAAGGTCGTCATGCACAACAATCAGCTGTGTCAGGGGGAGCTTGTGAAACTGCAGGGCCTGCATTACAGCCCTTCCGGAGAGGTTCATGAAGGTCTGGGGCTTGATAAGTATCAGCCGGTGGCCAGCGTAGTTCCACTCCCCTGCGAGGCTGGAAAATGTTTTTCGGGTGACAGGGATATTATCCTGACAGGACAGGCGATCCAAAAAAAGGAAACCCGCATTGTGGCGGGTCCATTGATACTGGGGGCCGGGATTGCCCAGCCCCGCTATGACAAACGTACTCATATGACTAAAGGATGCCGGCTAAGCCGCAGCCGGCTCATCCTTTGCTCTGCCAAGGACACTGACTACCGGTGTTTTTGGGTTGTCCAGAATTTTGACGCCCTCCGGAAGCAGGATTTCGCTGACATGGATGGAGTGTGCTATTTTTAGCTGAGTGATGTCGATTTCAATGTGATCAGGGATGTTATTGGGCAGGCATTCGACATGCAACTCGTGGTGGGCCAGATCCAGAAGGCCGCCTTCCTTGACTCCGGTGGCAGTGCCTTTCAGGACGACCGGAACGGTTACGCGCAGTTTTTCGTTCATGTTGATGCGGTGTAGGTCAACGTGCTCGAAAGTCCGTTTGATGGCGTCACGCTGAAGATCGGCGATGATGGCCATGGACTGGTCCAGTGCGCCTCCTCCGACCAGAGTGATCAGGTTGTTCTGGCCACCTTCCCCAGACATGGCATCTCTCAGATCCACAATTTTGATGCTGATCGGCATCGGGTCCATTCCCTTGCCATAAACTACACCTGGAACCATATCGGCGTTGCGAAGTCTGCGGCTGACGCCGGTACCGGTCTTTGTACGAAGTTCAATGTTCATCTGTTTCTGTTGCATGCTGTTCCTCCACTCGTAGTGACGGGTTGAGCCCGTCCTATTCAAAAATAGTACTTATTCCAATTCCAGATCAAAACGTCATCTTCTCCGGCTCGTCTTCGGTGTCTCAACGTACTGAGCAGTACGCCTCGGCGTTTCAACCTTCGCCGCCATGATTTCATCTTTGATTTGAAATCGGCATTACCTTATACAAAAAGTGAACTGACCGATTCGTCCTCATGGATGCGGCGGATGGCCTCAGCCAGAAGGTCTGCCACCGACAGCATTCGTATCTTGCTTGTGCCCGCTCCCTTGTCGCCAAGCGGGATTGTCTCGGTCAAAACCACTTCTTCAATGTCAGAGCTGTTGATCCTGTCGATAGCAGGACCGGAAAGTACGCCGTGTGTGGCGCAGGCGATTATAGTCCTGGCGCCATTCTCCTTCAGCGCCTTGGCAGCTTGGGTCAGGGTTCCGGCAGTGTCAATCATGTCGTCAAGAATAATGGCAATTTTTTCTCGAACATCGCCAATCAGATGCATGACTTCGGCTACATTCGGACCGGTGCGTCTTTTGTCGATAACGGCCAGACTGCATCCCAGTCGTTTGGCAAAAGCCCGGGCACGTTCCGTGCCGCCTGCGTCCGGCGTGACCATGACAACTTCATCACTTTTGAAGCGGTCTTTCAGGTAATTCAGTATAACCGGCGCAGCGTACAGATTGTCTACCGGGATGTTGAAAAAACCTTGAATCTGGCCGGCGTGCAGATCGATGGTAACGACCCTGTTCACCCCGGCAGTTGTGATAAGATCTGCCACCAGTTTGGCCGTTATCGGCGTACGCGGCGCTGCCTTGCGATCCTGTCTGGCGTATCCGTAGTACGGGATTACAGCTGTAATGGTTGCGGCCGAGGCGCGCTTGAGCGCATCGGTCATGACCAGCAATTCCATAAGATTGTCATTGGTCGGAGCGCAGGTGGACTGGATCACATATACGTCACGGCCGCGCACATTTTCGCCGATCTCAACCATGACCTCGCCATCAGAAAAGCAGCGTACACGAGCGGAGCCAAGAGGAACGTTCAGGCAGTCGCAAATTTTCTGTGCCAGCGCAGGGTTGGAGTTGCCGGAAAATACTCTTATTTTGTCGTGCATGACGGCCAGAACCTTTCGGCGCAAATACATATGCTAAAAATGGAAATGCAAGATATACTAAAACATTCGATAAAATGCAACCTCTTTATATAAAGGCTCTATTGCTGAAGCAGGGGGGCAAAGGCGTACTGTCGAGACGCGAGTGGTGTAAC
>JACRCG010000331.1 GCA_016219145.1 Deltaproteobacteria bacterium
AGCTGCACAATGTGACGATGGCTTATCAGCAGGATGCCTCGGCGTTGAACAACATCAATCTGAAAGTCGGCAAAGGCGAGTTTGTCTTTCTGACCGGTCCGTCCGGCGCCGGCAAAACCACCCTGCTGCGTCTGCTCTACGGAGCACTGACGCCGACCAGAGGACAGGTGCTGATTGATGGCCAGAATATATCCCGCATGACCTCCTCACAGATTCCTCTCCTGCGCCGGTCGATCGGCGTTGTCTTTCAGGATTTCAAGCTGCTGCAAAGCCGCACCGTTTTTGAAAATGTCTCAATTACGCTGGAAGTCCTGGGGTGGGGCAGGGCGGATATCGGCAAGAAAACCATGCATATTCTCAAGCAGATGGGAATTGAGTCCAAGTATAATCTGATTACACAGCGTCTTTCCGGTGGCGAACAGCAGCGGGTTGCGCTGGCGCGGGCCCTGGTGAATGATCCTAAAATTCTTCTGGCGGATGAGCCGACCGGAAATCTGGACGATTCCAACAAGAACCAGATCCTCAGTATTTTCAAGGAAGCAAATGTGCGCGGCACCACGGTTGTCGTTGCTACACACGATCGCCGCCTGATTGAACATGGCCATAAGCGTCTCATAACTCTGAGCAAAGGTGAAATCGTTGAACAGGTGGAAAAAGAAGAAAACTGTAGCGAGTAAGCCGCTCAAACGACCAACATTGGCGGGAGACGGATTTGGCGGCCGGATCGGATATTTTCTGACCCGCGCCCTGACCAACATTCGCCAGAACATCTTCGTCAGTGTTGTTACGATCGGCACGATTACGCTGGCGCTCCTGATTGTCTCCCTGTTCCTGCTGGTGTTTGTCAATCTTGAAAACGCCGCGGAAAACTGGAGTGAGCGTGTGCAGGTCACCGTTTACTTTGACCGCGAACTCGCGCCTCAGGAGCAGACCGCACTGCGCGGCCGGATCGAAGCGCTGCCGGAAGCGGCCCGTGTCAGTTATGTCTCGCGTGAAGAGGCGCTGAAACGATTCAAAAACAGGCTGCGCGGGCAGGACACACTTCTTGAAGGCGTCCGTCCGGAGGTCCTGCCGACTTCTTTTGAAATATCCCTGAAACGTGCCAACCGAGACACGCAGGGTGTTGAAAATTTTGTGACCTCCTTGAAACATATTCCCGGAATAACCGAAGTTCAGTATGGTGAGGAGTGGGTCAGGCGCTTCAACTCCTTCCTGAATTTCATGCGTCTTCTGGGGGCGCTGCTGGGGGGCTTTCTGGTTCTGGCGGTGGTCTTTATCGTTTCAAATACCATCAAACTTACTATCTATGCCCGGCGTGACGAGCTTGAAGTCATGTCGCTAGTGGGCGCTACCAGCTTCTTCATCAAGGCTCCTTTTCTGCTGGAGGGGCTGATACAGGGGTTGGGCGGCGCAGTTATAGCAATTGTACTGCTGTTCGGGCTGTATGAAGGTTTTTTGCACAATGCCGGCAGTTTTCTGACATTTAACCCCGTTTCCTCTGGGCTGGGCTTTCTGCCGTTTGAGTACATCGCAGGTATCATCTTGTCGGGTGCCATCCTCGGTTTCATCGGAAGCCTCACCTCGCTGAAGCGTTTTGTCAATGTTTAGGCCGGCATTAATACTTGCCGTACTGATCGTTTCCGTAGCCGCCGTTTTTGCGGAAAATCCGAAAGATGAGCTGAGCGGTGTCAAGCGCGAGATCAGGGCAAAAAAACAGCTGATTACCAAAACGCGCAAGGTCGAAGCTGTTATCTCAACCGAGCTTTTGGCGATTAACCGTAATCTGGAGCAGAAAGAGTCTGATCTGGGGCGTCTGGATCGTGATCTGCGCGGCGTCGAATCAAGCCTGGCACGTACCGGCCGGGAAATCGCCAGAGTGACCTTGGAGGCCAACCGGAAGCGTCAGGAGATAGAACGGCGATTGTCATCTTTGTATAAAGCCGGAGAGCTTGGGGCTTTGCGGATGTTTTTTTCTGCGGAATCTTTTCCTCATATGGCCGAAAATATCCGCTATATGCGTTCGATCCTTGATAATGACAAACGAATTTTCATGGAGTACAATCAGAAGATTGAAGAGCTGAGAAAGCTCAAAACCGACCTTGAGCGGGATGCGGCCAAGAAGGAGCGTATCAAGGACGGCATCGCTCAAAAAAAGCTGGAAATCGAACAGGAAAAAAGCAAAAAAGCCAGTTATCTGGTGAAGGTTCGTCAGGATCGCAAGAGTTATGAAGCTTCCCTGAAAGAGTTGCAGGCCAATGCTTCCAGGCTGCAATCGATGATTGAGCGCCTGGATGCGTTAAGCCGGCGAAAACTGTCATCCCGTCATGAAAAACCTGGCAGCAAGCTGAAGCCGCTGGCCGAATTGCCTCCAGTGCCGGATCGGGGATTTGCCTCTCAGAAAGGGAGGATGTCACTTCCGGTGCGTGGTGAAATTCTGGAGTCATTCGGCAAACACAAACACCCGGAGTTCAACTCTTATACCTTCAGCAAGGGGCTTTCGATCTCCTCCAGTGCCGGTACTGATATAAAGGTGATTTACGACGGGACGGTTATTTTTGCCGATTACTTTAAAGGATTCGGCAATATGGTTATTGTGGATCATGGCGGCGGTTATTTCAGTCTGTATGCCCATGCCGCACGGATTGCCAAGAGAGTAGGGGCTGAAGTGTCGCGCCATGAAACAATCGCATCTGTCGGTGACGTAGACTCAACCAAAGGAGCCATTTTGTATTTCGAGATTCGTCACCAGGGCAAACCGGTGGATCCGGCCGCCTGGGTTCGCTAATAATAGTCACGGAACGTATCAAATATTCGGAGGAACAATAATGAGTGCACCTGGTAGCAAAAAAATGAAGATGTTGGCCGGATTCGCGGTTTTGGTTGCATTTTTATCCGTGTTCATAATCAGCTCGCAGCGTCATAGTTCAGCAGAGGGTAAAGGCAGCGATTATGAGTCGATCGAGCTTTTTACCGATGTCATGGCGATCATCAAGAAAAGCTATGTGGAAGAGGTAGATACAAAAAAACTGGTTTATGGCGCCATAAACGGCATGTTGACCTCACTTGATCCGCACAGCTCGTTCATGCCGCCCGATACCTACAAAGAGATGAAAATCGACACCAAGGGAACGTTTGGCGGTCTTGGCATAGAAATATCGATCAAGGACGGTGTTCTTACGGTAATTTCACCGATCGAGGATACTCCGGCATTCAAGGCCGGCATCAAGTCCGGTGACCAGATTTTGAAGATTGATGACAAGTTCACCAAGGATCTGAATATAAACGACGCAGTCAAGAGGATGCGCGGCTTGAAGGGCACCAAGGTGACTCTTACAATCATGCGGGAAGGTTTTGACAAGCCCAGGGAATTCCCGCTGGTGCGTGACATAATCCAGGTTAAGAGTGTCAAGTCACGACTGATGGAAGGGGGCTACGCTTATGTCCGCATAGCCCAGTTTCAGGAAAAAACGGATGATGATCTTTCCAAAGCCCTCAGCAGTTTGAGCGAGCAGAACAAGGGTGAGCTGAAAGGGCTGGTGCTCGATATGCGCAATGACCCCGGCGGTCTGCTGGATCAGGCTGTCAGGGTTTCCGATCATTTTATCCCGGAAGGGCAGATGATCGTTTATACCGAAGGACGAGAAAAAGACTCCAAGATGCAGTTCACGGCAAAAAAAGGGTCAAAAGAGCCTAATTACCCGATCGTGGTATTAATCAACGGCGGCAGCGCCAGCGCTTCCGAAATTGTCGCCGGCGCCTTGCAGGACCATAAACGCGCGATAATAATGGGCACACAGAGTTTTGGCAAGGGCTCGGTCCAGACCATCATTCCACTCTCTGATGACTCCGGACTGCGTCTGACTACGGCCCGCTACTACACCCCTAAAGGGCGTTCAATCCAGGCCAAAGGTATCACACCCGATATCGTAGTCGAGCGTGTCGAACTCCCGAAAGAGCCGGCCGGTAAAAAAGATTCCCTGCATTTGCGCGAGAAGGACCTTGAAAACCACTTTGAAAGTGAAGGCAAGTCTGAATCTGGCGGCAAAAATGATGAAAAGAAAGAAGAGAAGTCCGACAAATTGTCGCCAAAACCTGAGGACAACCTGAAAAACGATTATCAGGTCTTGCGGGCACTTGATCTGCTCAAAGGGTGGGAGCTGATAAAAGGCATGGGCGCAGGAAAGTAGCAGGAATATTCTGATGAATGTGCTGGGAAAAATTGCAGCAGATGATATGGCAGTACAGTTTTGAGCTCGCCTAAACAACGTAACAACAGAATCAGGGAGCCCCGTAAAGGGGCTCTTGCTGTCACTGTTATTGTTGCCTTGCTTGTGGTATTTGTCGCGCTGGCGGCATATTTCCTGTACCGGCCAATCCAGAAAACGGATGTTCCGATGGCCGATAATATCGGAACTCCGTCCAAAGCTGTTTCGGGTCAACCCTATGTACATTCGACATCTGCAGTAGTCATTCCCCCGGACACGCAGCAAAAACCGGCCCGCGACCAACTTCCATATCCGAAAGCGGACTCAGTTCTTCCCGATGAAGCACCGATTTCAAATAATAAACCGGGCAGCGGACGCCTGGCTATCATCATTGATGATATGGGCAGCAGTATGTCGGAGGCACGTTCTCTGGCGGCAATTGGTGTCCCGCTCAGTTTTTCCGTGATACCCGGACTGCGTAAATACCGTGAGGTGGCGCAGTTCGCCGAATCAAGCGGTATTGAGGTTATGGTGCACATCCCGATGCAGTCCAAGGGATGGCCTGAGCGGCGACTGGAGGCCAACGGTCTTCTGCTTTCAATGGATGATGCCGAACTAAGGGAGCGGGTGGCCGGGTTCCTGCGTGAAATTCCGGGAGCGGTTGGCGCTAACAACCATATGGGGTCGGAGTTTACCGAACATGCAGACAAGATGCGAAGTGTGCTGGAAGTGCTTAAAAACAGGAATCTGTTCTTTGTTGACAGCGTTACATCGACTCAAACCATCGGATTGCGCGTGGCGCGGGAGTTGGGGATGAAATCGGGTCGCCGGCACGTTTTTCTGGATAATGAACAGGAGCTGGCTTATATCCTTGGACAACTCGGACAGGCGGTTAAGCTTGCCAAAAAGAATGGCTTTGCAATCGCCATCTGCCATCCGCATCCGGAAACCATAGCGACGCTTGCGGCTGCATTGCCCGGTCTGGCGGGGCAGGGGATCGCGCTGGTGTCAGCATCCCAGCTGGTCAGATAGTTTCGGAAACTGTTAGTGTTACATCCGGAGTTACCGAATGGACACTGGACAACGCATTGGCAATGAAGGGCTGCAGTTTTTTGATCGTTTTATAGTTGTCTTCATGCAGAATCATCAAAGGTGCAGCTGAATCTACCGGATATACCGTCAACCAGACCCCCTCACGCATTTTCCCTTCAAATCCGGACAAGGCTTCGTTAAGCATCAGATACAGCTTGTCCAGCCCGCCGTTCAATTCACCGGAATCAAACCCTGGCAGTTCGACATCCTTCTGGAATAGTTGCTCTCCTGCCATACTGAACTGCCGGTAGTCGAGCAGCTTTTGCTCACCGGCGGTTCTGAGTGCAAACAGCGAGGCCACCTTGCCGGCCCTTTCTGCAACTATTGTCCGGGCGGTTGCAATATGCTTCAGATCATCTTTCATGCCGTAAAGTGATGCGCAAAGCACGTCGCAAAGGCACTCGCCATGCAGAAAACCACGCGCTGCCCGGTCGGATGTTTCAAAATAAAAACTTTTATCAGCGCTGGATTCGGAAAACAGGGTTCCGCATGTCAGGCAGTTCTCCGCCAAACCTTCCAGCCGCGCCAGATAGGATTCCTTTTTACCGGCCTCTTTTTCAAGAAGCCAGGAATGATACAGGGCTGCCCTGGATTGGTCGGCAGCGTCATGGCTGTGAAGAATATCGCGGGCTAT
This sequence comes from Deltaproteobacteria bacterium, assembly GCA_016219145.1. GTDB lineage: Bacteria > Desulfobacterota > Desulfuromonadia > Geobacterales > Pseudopelobacteraceae > JACRCG01. The sequence goes on from JACRCG010000331.1 coordinate 5,932, forward strand.
CTCCATGAACTGTCCATGTACTTCAGTACCTCTGGCGTGGGTCAGAATCGGGTAGATTTTGCCGTCCGGATTGGTATTCAGGCTCTCGACCTTGGGGCTTTTGGAGATGAAGGTATCCAGACACCTGTAACCGCGATTAACAGCAAAGGCCCTCAGCAGAGTTTTCTGGTCTTTGAAGATGCCGTCAAATTTTATACGGGAGTCGATCAGGCAGGGAATCAGAGCCAGTGACTTCTTGTCAATTCCTCTTTGTTCGAACAATGCAAAGATGTTCCTGCAGTTTTCCAGACTGGGCATGTCTTTAACCGGTATCAGAACCCGGTCGGCTGCATATAGCGCATTTTGTGTCAAAATATTCAGGTCCGGCCTGGTGTCGATGATTACGATACCGGACAGACCTGATTCAGCCAGCATCCTGGTCAGCGTCATCGGTCCCTTGAAACGCTCATGAATATCGCCCAGTTCGTTCGATGAGGGGATGTAATCAACGCCGTACTGGCCGGTCTTAACAACGTCCCGGGCTGAAGCGCCCATAAGCAGGGCATGGACATCGGCGCCGTCATCCTTGCGCTTTGTCAGCTCGAACATCTTGTCAATTGTGAAGTGGTTGTCGAAGGAGAGAATCGTGACCGGCAGATCATCCCGCATGGCTTTCAGATAGATTGCCAGATTGGCCGCCAGGGTTGTTTTGCCGACCCCTCCTTTTTCGGAAGAGATGGTTATGGTGTAAGGGTAAGAGCGCATGCATGTACCGTGGATGTAGTCAAATGGTTATTCCAATTCCAAATCAAAGTGCTATCTTCGTCGGCTCGTCTTCGGCGCCTTGATTTCATCTTTGATTTGAAATTGGTATTACAGGGGCAATGATACTAATCAATTTGGCGTGACCGGTCAACCGTTTGATGGAATCTTGTGAAAGACAGCACTTGCATCATGAAATATCCCGGCTATAATCGCTAAACCTGCACAGTAACTACATATCAACATGAGCTTCTTGCAAAAGTCTAAAAAAATCCCCTCCCCCCTGGCGGGGGAGGGTTAGGGTGGGGGGGAGGTTGCCATGATATCAGTGAGTTGCATCTTCACCC